>NZ_JBHYVC010000002.1:0-68235 GCF_042749965.1 Streptomyces sp. NPDC059454
GGACGGGCTGATCCAGCCCGTCCGGCGGGTGAGGACGAGGTCCGTTCAGGGCCGACGGGGGTCCGGGGCGCAGCCCCGCGGGACGGGACGGGAAGGGGCGGCGGGAGCGCGGAAACCTTCTGCGTCAGCAGCCCTGACCTGCGCGTTCGTTCACTCGGAGGGCCGTTGTCAGTGCCGTGCGGTAGCTTCCGGAGTGGTGGACCACAACGACACCACATGGGGTGGGTGGACGATGACGAACGGCACCGCGACGACGACCGACCTGGACGCCAGGCTGGAGGCGCACCGGGTCGAACTGACCGGGTACTGCTACCGGATGCTGGGCTCCTCCTTCGAGGCGGAGGACGCGGTGCAGGACACGATGATCCGTGCCTGGCGCAGCTTCGACAGGTTCGAGGGCCGCTCCAGCCTGCGCTCCTGGCTCTACCGCATCGCGACCAACGTCTGTCTGGACATGCTGGCGGCGGGCAACAAGCGGGCCCGGCCGATGGACCTGACGGAGTCCACACCGCTGGCGCGGGCCGCCCTGTCGCCCCGCCCGGACAGCACGTGGCTGGAGCCGGTGCCCGACTCCCGGGTGCTGCCCACGCCCGCCGACCCGGCGGAGGCGGCGGTCGCCAAGGAGTCGGTGCGGCTCGCCTTCATGGCCGCGCTCCAGCAGCTGCCGGCCAAGCAGCGGGCGGTGCTGATCCTGCGGGAGGTGCTGGCCTGGAAGGCGAGCGAGGTCGCCGAGCTGCTGGGCACGTCGGTCGCGTCGGTGAACAGCGCGCTCCAGCGGGCCCGGGCCACGTTGGCGGAGCGGCAGCAGCCGGGAGCCGACGCGTCGGTGTCCGACCCGCTGGACGAGGAGCAGCAGAAGCTGCTCGAGCGCTATGTGGCGGCGTTCGAGGGGTACGACATGTCGGCGCTGACCGCGCTGCTGCACGAGGACGCCGTCATGACGATGCCGCCGTTCGACCTGTGGTTGACCGGCGTCGACGACATCACGGGCTTCATGACGACGCTGGGCGCGCCCTGCGCGAACTCGCGGCTGGTACCGGTACAGGTCAACGGCCTGCCCGGGTTCGCGCAGTACAAGCCCGACCCGGAGGCCGGCGGGTACATGCCGTGGGCGGTCCAGGTGCTGGAGATATCAGACGGCCGGATCACCGGGTTCCACTGCTTCCTCGACACCAAGCGGTGGTTCCCGCTGTTCGGGCTGCCCCTCCATCTCGAAGCGGAGGCCGACCAGGTCGAGCAGGGCGCATAGCGCCGGGGAGGGGTCGCGCAGCCGTATCCGGCCGCCGGACCGGTGAGCGGTGAGCTGGAGCCGTGCGAGCAGGTTCACGGCGGCGAGACCGGCCGGCCCCAGCCCGGCCACATCGCACACGACCACCCGCCCCGAGCCGCCACCGCCTCCCCCGTCCATCAGCGCCCGCAGCGCGTCGCAGGGCCCGCTCACCTCGTCCCGGGTGAGGGGGCCGCTGAGCACGAGTACGGGCGGTGTCATGGCGTCCACGACCGGTAGACCGGGCGGCGGCGCGTAACTCATCGCCGGAGGCCGGCGCCGCAAGGATCACATTGACCTGCGCATGCCCCTCCCCGGAGGGTTGGGTGTATGCGCCATAGATCATCCCCGCCCCCGGTGTCCGGTGCCCTTCGTGTCCGCGGGGAGCTGCCGTGCAGGGGGTGCTGAGCGGATTCCTGGTGATCGCCGTCGTCATCGGCGTCGGCTATGTCATCGGCCGCCGGGGGTACCTCGGCGCACAGGGCCGCGAGGTCCTGACGAAGCTGGCCTTCCACGTGGCATCGCCCGCGCTGCTGTTCACCACGCTCGCCCGGGCCGACCTGTCGGTGGTCTTCTCCAGCCGCCTCCTGGTCACCGCGCTGAGCACGGCGGCGGTGGCGGGCGTCTTCGTCGCGGTGGGTGTCGTACGCGGCTGGGGCGTGGGCCGCACCACCATCGGCGCCCTGTGCTCCAGTTACGTCAACTCCGGCAACCTCGGCATCCCGATCGCCGTGTACGTGCTGGGCGACGCCTCGCTGGTGGCGCCGGTGCTGCTGTTCCAGCTGGTCGGGGTCACACCGGTCGCGCTGACGATCCTGGACCTGTCGACGGCGGGCGAGAAGCAGCCGCTGTGGCGGCGGCTGTTGACCCCGTTGCGCAATCCGATCGCGGTGGGGTCGCTGGCGGGGGTGGCGGTGTCGGCGGCCGGGGTCGAGATACCGGGGCCGGTGTGGGACCCGGTGACCCTGATCGGCAACATGGCGGTCCCCGCCGTGCTTCTCGCCTTCGGCATCTCGCTGCGCGGCAGCACGCTGCCCCTGCGGGGCGGTGATCGCGGGGCGGTGCTGCTCGCCGTGGGTCTGAAGGCGGTGGGCCAGCCGCTGGCCGCCTGGGCACTGGCGGTGGGCGTCTTCGGCCTGGACGGGGCGCACCTGCTGGACGTGGTGGTGACCTCGGCCCTTCCGGCCGCCCAGAACCTCTTCACGTACGCGAGCAGCTACCGGGTGGGCGAGAAGCTGGCCCGGGAGGCGATCCTGGTGTCGACGGTGCTGTCGGTGCCGGTGCTGGTGGTGGTGGCGACGCTGCTGGGGTGAGTCAGGTCTCCGGGAACTCGCCGGTGTCGATGACGAGGTCGAAGGGGGCGGGGAGCTTGACCGGCTCGCCGAACTTCGCGGTGCTCAAGGGGCGGTAGACGTCACCCCTCGGTTCGCCGTAGAGCGTCGCGGTCGGACCGTCGGGGGCCCAGCGGTCGACGAGGAGGTAGAGCGGGATGCCCGCGGTGGCGTAGGCGGCGGGCTTACTGACGCGGTCGTCGCGGGCGTTGGACTTCGAGGTGACCTCGACGACCAGCTCGGCGAGGGCGGCGGGGATGTGGGTGTCCGACTCGGTGTGGTCCCGTACCGGGGCTACCACGAGGTCTGGGATGAGCATGCCCAGACGTGACGGCACAGCGATGGCCAGGGTCTGGAAGATCTCCCAGTCCTCGGGGATCACGGAGTAGAGGCGACGCTGGATGCGGGCCGCGATCACGTTGTGACGGTACGCGGGAGCGGGTGACACGGTGATGATCCCCTCAATGATCTCCACCTTGCTGCCCTCGGGCCATTCCATCTCCTCCCAGAACCGGACGAGGTCGTCCCAGTTCTGGTCGGGCTCCTGGCTCACGGTGAGTGCGCTCATGGCGGTCTCCTTCGGTGCGTCACCGAGTACAGCATGCCGAACGGGACCGGTGGGGGTCCACCGGTCCCGTTCACCCGATCAGGGAAACCGCAGGTCAGGCGATACGTTCCAGCACGACCGGCGTGGCGGAGAAGTCCGTGCCGGGACCCGCGATGTCGTACGCGCCCTCGACCGCCTGGAGCGCGTAGTCGAAGCGCTCCGGGGTGTCCGTGTGGAGGGTCAGGAGGGGCTGGCCCTCCGTCACCGTGTCGCCGGGCTTGGCGTGCATCTCGACGCCCGCGCCCGCCTGCACCGGGTCCTCCTTGCGGGCGCGGCCCGCGCCGAGGCGCCAGGCGGCGACGCCGACGCCGTAGGCGTCCAGGCGGGTGAGGACGCCGGAGGACGGGGCCTTGATGACGTGCTGCTCACGGGCCACCGGCAGTTCCGCGTCCGGGTCGCCGCCCTGGGCCGCGATCATGCGGCGCCAGACGTCCATCGCGGAGCCGTCGGCGAGCGCCTTCGCCGGGTCGGCGTCGCGCAGGCCCGCCGCGTCCAGCATCTCGCGGGCCAGGGCGAGGGTCAGCTCGACGACGTCCGCGGGGCCGCCGCCCGCCAGGACCTCGGCGGACTCGCGGACCTCCAGCGCGTTGCCGGCGGTCAGACCGAGCGGGGTGGACATGTCGGTGAGGAGGGCGACCGTCCGCACGCCGGAGTCGGTGCCCAGGCCGACCATCGTGCGGGCCAGTTCACGGGCGTCGTCGATCGTCTTCATGAAGGCGCCGGTGCCGACCTTCACGTCGAGGACCAGGGAGCCGGTGCCCTCCGCGATCTTCTTCGACATGATCGAGGAGGCGATGAGCGGGATCGCCTCGACCGTGCCCGTGACGTCCCGGAGCGCGTACAGCTTCTTGTCCGCCGGGGCCAGTCCGTCGCCCGCCGCGCAGATCACCGCGCCGGTGCCGTCCAGCACCGACAGCATCTCCTCGTTGGAGAGCAGCGCGCGCCAGCCGGGGATGGACTCCAGCTTGTCGAGCGTGCCGCCGGTGTGGCCGAGGCCGCGGCCGGAGAGCTGCGGCACGGCAGCGCCGCAGGCGGCGACGAGGGGGGCCAGCGGGAGGGTGATCTTGTCGCCGACCCCGCCGGTGGAGTGCTTGTCGGCGGTGGGGCGGGAGAGCGAGGAGAAGTCCATGCGCTCGCCGGAGGCGATCATCGCGGCCGTCCAGCGGGCGATCTCGCTCCGGTTCATGCCGTTGAGCAGGATCGCCATGGCGAGGGCCGACATCTGCTCGTCGGCCACCTCCCCGCGGGTGTACGCGTCGATCACCCAGTCGATCTGCTCGTCGCTGAGTTCGCCGCGGTCCCGCTTGGTGCGGATGACGGAGATGACGTCCATGGCCATGGCCGGCGTTCCTTCCGGGGGTGCGAAGGGTGCGGCCCCTCCGGTCGACGGTAACGGCTGTCGCCCGGAGGGGCCACGGAGGAATTACTTGGTGAGGTGCTGCGGGCCGAAGGCCTGCGGCAGCATCTCCGACAGCGGCAGGATTCCCGCCGGGGTCTCGAGCAGCAGACCGGGGCCGCCGAACTCGTACAGCAGCTGGCGGCAGCGGCCGCACGGGACGAGGATCTCGCCGTCGCCGTCCACGCAGGTGAAGTGCGTGAGCCGGCCGCCCCCGGTGCGCTGGAGCTCGGAGACCAGTCCGCACTCGGCGCACAGTCCGAGGCCGTACGAGGCGTTCTCGACGTTGCAGCCGGAGACCGTGCGTCCGTCGTCGACCAGGGCCGCTACGCCGACCGGGTAGCCCGAGTAGGGGGCGTAGGCGTGGGACATGGCGTCCCGCGCCACGGCGCGCAGCGCCTCCCAGTCGACGTCGGCCGGGGTGTCCCCGGAGGCGGTCACTTGCCCTGTCCCTTCCGGTACGGCATGCCGTCCGCCTTCGGCATCCGCAGCCGCTGTGCGGAGAGGGCGAGGACCACGAGGGTGATGACGTACGGCGTGGCGGCGACGACCTGGTTGGGGACCTCGTTGGTGCCGGCGTACCAGGCGAAGACGAGGGCGCCGACGACCAGGGTGACCACCGCGTGGACGTACTTCTTGCGGACGGCCAGCCAGATCGCGCCGATGAGCAGCAGCAGCGCGCCGAGCAGCAGCAGGGCGTGCACGTTGGCGGAGCCGCCGCGCAGGTTGAGGCTGTCGGTGTAGCCGAAGAGGCCGGCGCCGATGGCGAGGCCGCCCGGCATCCAGTTGCCGAAGATCATCGCGGCGAGACCGATGTAGCCGCGGCCGCTGGTCTGGCCCTCCAGGTAGAAGGGGTTGGCCACGATGGCGAGGAAGACGCCGCCGAGGCCGGCCAGGCCGCCGGAGATGATCACGGCGAGGTACTTGTACTTGTAGACGTTGACGCCGAGGGACTCGGCGGCGATCGGGTTCTCGCCGCAGGAGCGCAGCCGCAGGCCGAACGCGGTGCGCCACAGGATCCACCAGGAGGCGGGGACGAGCGCGACGGCGATCAGGGTCAGCCAGGAGACGTTGGTGACCAGTCCGCCGAGCAGGCCCGCGATGTCGGAGACAAGGAACCAGCCCTTGTCGTTGAGGTCCCGCAGCCCGTCGGACAGTCCCGGCACGGTGAAGTGGCCGAGGGACTCGATCGCCGGGGACTGCTTGGCGGAGCCGCCCGGGTGGCCCTCGAAGGCGAGCGGGGCGAGGTAGCGGGTGGCGCCGAGGGCGAGGATGTTGATGGCCACACCGGAGACGATGTGGTTGACGTTGAAGGTGACGGTGACGATGGCGTGCAGCAGGCCGCCGAGCGCGCCGCCGAGGATGCCGACGAGGACGCCGGTCCACGGGCCCCACTGGAATCCGGCCCAGGCGCCGAACCAGGTGCCGAGGATCAGCATGCCCTCGAGGCCGATGTTGACCACGCCCGCGCGCTCGGCCCAGAGGCCGCCGAGGCCGGCGAGGCCGATCGGGACCGCGAGCTGGAGGGCGGTGGACATCTGGCTGACGTTGGTGATGCCGTCCGCGCCGGTGATGAGGCGGACGATCGAGACCAGTGCCAGGGCTCCGGCGATGACCAGGAGCAGGACGGGCCACGACATGCGGCGGCCGGTCGGCGGTGCGTGTTCCAGCGACGGCTGGTTGACGTCGGTCGCTGTGGTCGGAGCGGTCATCGGCCGGCCACCTCCTTCGTGGTGTTGTTGTCGGCGCCCAGGACGTGCCCTGCGGCGAGTTCGGCGCCGACCCGGCGCTGCTGGCGGCGCAGGCCCCACTCGCGGACGGCCTCGTAGGAGACGACGACCGAGAGGACGATCAGGCCCTGCATGATGACCGCGATCTCCTTGTCGTAGCCGTGGAAGTCCAGCTCGGGCGAGGCCTTGTCGAGCCAGGCCCACAGCAGGGCGGCGAAGGCGATGCCGACCGGGCTGTTGCGGCCGAGCAGGGCGATGCCGATGCCGAGGAAGCCGATGCCGGTGGGGAAGTTGAGGCTGTAGGTGTGGGTGTCACCCATCAGGATGGGCAGGCCCGCGAGTCCGGCGACGGCGCCGGAGAGCAGCATGGCGGTGAGCACCATGCGCTTGGGGCTGACGCCGCTGGCCGCGGCGGCGGATTCGGAGGCGCCGGAGGCGCGCAGGTCGAAGCCGAAGCGGGTGCGGTTGAGGACGACCCAGTAGCCGATGCCGAGCAGCACGGCGAGGACGACCAGGCCGTAGATCTCGCCGGCCTCGCCCATGTCGATGCCGGGGACCCAGCCGGACTCGTGCATCTCGCCGGTGGTGTTGTTGTTGCCGACCTTGACGCCGAAGACGGTGGGCAGCCACAGGTAGCCGATGACGGAGGTCGCGATCGCGTTGAGCATGATCGTGGCGACGACCTCGCTGACTCCGCGGGTGACCTTCAGGACACCGGCGACGCCGGACCAGAAGGCGCCGGTGAACACGGCGGTGAGGAGCAGCAGCGGGATCTGCAGCGCGGCCGGGAGGTTCATGTGGGCGCCGACGACGGCGGCCATCATGGCGGCGAGCTGGTACTGGCCGTCGACGCCGATGTTGAACAGGTTCATGCGGAAGCCGATGGCGACCGCGAGGGCGGCGATGTAGTACATCGAGGCCTGGTTGATGATCAGGACCTGAATGTCGGAGAAACCGGCCTGCTCGAACATCAGGGCGAACGGTTCGACCGGGTTCTTGCCGGAGGCGACCAGGACGATCGCGCTGAGCACGAAGGCCACGGCGAGCGCGATGACCGGCCCGGCCACCGCGAGGAGCACGCGCTCCTTGTCGAACTTCTTCATCAGCGGGCCTCGTCTTCCGCACCTCGGCCGCCGTCGGCCGGGGTCTCTTCGTGCTCCAGGTGTCCGGAGGCGGCGCCGGTCATGGCGGTGCCGAGTGCCTCCGGGGTGATGGTGGCCGGGTCGGCGTCCGCCACCAGCTTGCCGTCGTAGATCACCCGGAGGGTGTCGGACAGGCCGATCAGCTCGTCCAGGTCGGCGGAGATCAGCAGCACGGCCAGACCCTCGCGGCGGGCCTCGCGGATGTGGTCCCAGATGGCGGCCTGCGCGCCGACGTCCACACCGCGGGTGGGGTGGGCGGCGATCAGGAAGCGCGGCTTGTGGCTCATCTCGCGGCCGACGATCAGCTTCTGCTGGTTGCCGCCGGACAGGGAGGCCGCGGTGACGTCGATGCCGGGGGTGCGGACGTCGTACTCCGTCACGATCCGGCGGGTGTCCTCCTGGGCGGCCCCGGGGTCGAGCCAGACGCCCTTGGCGTTGGGCTTCTCGGTGACGTGGCCGAGGATGCGGTTCTCCCAGAGGGGGGCCTCCAGGAGCAGGCCGTGACGGTGGCGGTCCTCGGGGATGTAGCCGATGCCCTGTTCGCGGCGCTTGCGGGTGGCCCAGGAGGTGATCTCCTCGTCGGCCAGCCGGATGACGCCGGAGTCGGCGTGCTTCAGGCCGATGAGCGCGTCGACCAGCTCGGTCTGGCCGTTGCCCTCGACGCCGGCGATGCCCAGGACCTCGCCCGCGTGAATGGTGAAGCTGATGTCGTCGAGCAGGGCCTTGCCGCTCGGGGCCGCCAGGCGCAGCTTGTCGACGGTGATGACGGGGCGGTCGGTGACGGTGGACTCGGCCGTCTCGGGGGTGGGCAGCTCGCTGCCGACCATCAGCTCGGCGAGCTGCCGCGGGGTCGTCTCGGCGGGGACGGCCGTGCCGACCGTGGTGCCGCGGCGGATGACGGTGATCTCGTCGGCGACGGAGAGGACCTCGCCCAGCTTGTGGGAGATGAAGATGACCGACAGGCCCTCGGCCTTCAGCTCGCGCAGGTTGTCGAAGAGCGCGTCGACCTCCTGCGGCACGAGGACGGCGGTGGGCTCGTCGAGGATCAGGGTGGTGGCGCCGCGGTAGAGGACCTTGAGGATCTCCACGCGCTGGCGGGCGGCGACGCCGAGCTCCTCGACCAGGACGTCGGGGCGAACACCGAGGCCGTAGCGGTCGGAGAGCTCCTTGATCCTGCGGCGGGCCCTGGCACCGATGCCGTGGAGCTTCTCGCTGCCGAGGACGACGTTCTCGAGGACGGTGAGGTTGTCCGCGAGCATGAAGTGCTGGTGCACCATGCCGATGCCGCGGACGATGGCGTCGGCGGGCGAGGAGAAGCTCACCTGTTCGCCGTGGATCACGATGGTGCCCTCGTCCGGCTTCTGCATGCCGTAGAGGATCTTCATCAGGGTCGACTTGCCGGCGCCGTTCTCACCGACGAGGGCGTGGACGGTGCCCTTGCGGACGGTGAGGTGGATGTCGTGGTTGGCGACGACACCCGGGAAGCGCTTGGTGATCCCGGCGAGTTCGACGGCGGTCACCGAATCGTTGACCGCCGCTCCGGCCGGAGGGCTGCTGGACGCGTTGATGACGCACTCTCCTGGGGACGGGGGCCGTCTACGCGCGTAGTGCCCCTACGGCATGCAAAGGGGTGGCGCACTCGACCGACGGGGTACGAGGAGCCTGGCTCCTCGTACCCCGTCGAGCGGACGCGACCCCGGGGTCGTTCAGGGGGTGTCTCAGCTCGACTTGACCTTGATCTCGCCGCTGATGATCTTCTCCTTGGCCGTCTCGATGGCTTTCTGGAGCTCGGCGTCGTCCGCGAACTTCGGGTTGGAGTTCGACAGGCTCACCTCACCCGTCTTCAGATCGCCCTTGACGATACCGGTCGCGGGCGTGCCGCCCTCGACCGACTTCGCCAGGTTGTACACCGCCTTGGCGACGTCCTTCATCGCCGAGGTGAGGATCGAGTCCTTGTACTTGGCGAGGGCTTCCTGCTGGTACTGGTCGGAGTCGACACCGATCGCCCACACCTTGTTGGCGGCGGCGGCCTCGATGACGCCCTGACCGGACAGGCCGGCGGCCGCGTAGACGACGTCGGCCTTCTTCTCGATCTGGCCCTCGGCGGCCGTCTTGCCCTTGTCCGGGCTGGAGAAGCCGCCCTCCTCCGCGGTCTGGGTCAGGAACTGCGAGATGACCTTGACCTTCGGGTCGGTGTCCTTGACGCCCTGCTCGAAGCCCGCGCGGAACTTGTGGATCAGCGGGATGTCCACACCGCCCACGAAGCCGACCACGTTCGTCTCGGTGCTCTCGGCGGCGGCGACACCGGCGAGGTAGGAGGCCTGCTCCTCGGAGAAGACCAGGTCGGCGACGTTCTTCGCCTCGATGGTGGCGTCGTCGACGATGCCGAAGGTGGTGTCCGGGTACTTCTCCGCGGCGCCCTTGACGGCGGCGGCGTACGCGTAGCCGACACCGACGACCGGGTTGTAGCCCTGCTTCGCCAGCGAGACCAGGCGCTGCTCCTTGTCGGCGTCCGTCTCGCCGTCGGTGGGCTCGACGTCGGCCGTCTCGTAGCCGAACTCCTTCTTCGCCTGCTCCAGGCCCGCGTACGCGGCGTCGTTGAAGGACTGGTCGCCCTTGCCGCCGACGTCGTAGGCGATGGCGAGGCCCTTGTCGCCCTTCGACTCCGAGGAGCTCGAGGAGGTCGAGGTGCCGCCGCAGGCGGAGAGGGCGAGGGCCAGAGAGGCGGTCGCTGCGCCTGCGACCGTGATCCGGGAAATCCGGCGCATGTGGTGCTCCTAGTCGTACGAGCGCCGGGACGTGTTCAGCTGCGGCGCTGGCTTTCCGCAGATTAACGCGCGTAGACCTGCCTGAAAACCCCTTCTGTCCACCTTGTTATCCGGCCGTGGCCAACACGGCGTCGAGCCGTGGTCGGGGCGTCGCCGGGCGCGAACGCGGGGTGGCTGTGGGTGAGCGGGGGCGGGAACGGCGGAGCGGGCGGACACCTGGGGTGCCCGCCCGCTCCGCGGAGTCCGCCGTTGTTCCTACTGCTCGGTCTCCACCTTGACGGAGCCGTCGATGATGCCTTCCTTGGCCTTGGCCACGGCGTCCGTCAGGCCGGGGACCTCGGCCATCTTCGGGTTGCTCTCGGACAGGCCGACGCCGTTCACCTTGAGGTCGAAGACCTGGGTGCCGGTCAGCGGTTTGTCGTCCTCGACCGACTCGGCCAGGGCGTACACCGCGCCGCCGACGTCCTTCAGGGCGGAGGTGAGGATGTAGTCCTTGTACGCGGCGAGGGCTTCCTGCCGGTACTGGTCGGAGTCGACGCCGATCGCCCAGACCTTCGCCTTGGCGGCGGCCTCGATGACGCCCTGACCGGAGAGACCGGCCGCCTGGTAGACGACGTCGGCGTTCTTCTCGATCTGGCCCTCGGCGGCGGCCTTGCCCTTGTCGGGGCTGGAGAAGCCGCCCTCCTCCGCGGTCTGCGTCAGGTACTGCGGGATCACCTTCACCTTGGCGTTGGTGTCCTTGACGCCCTGCTCGTAGCCGGCCTGGAACTTGTGGATCAGCGGGATGTCCACACCGCCCACGAAGCCGACCGTGTTGGTCTTGGTGGCCTTGGCGGCGGCGACACCGGCGAGGTAGGAGGCCTGCTCCTCGGCGAAGACGAGGGAGGCGACGTTGTCGCCCTCGACGACGGAGTCGACGATGCCGAAGGTGGTCTTCGGGTACTTCGCGGCGACGGCCTTCATCGCGGGGCCGTAGGCGAAGCCGACGCCGATGACCGGGTTGTAGCCCTGGCGGGCCAGCGAGGCCAGACGCTGCTCCTTGTCCGCGTCGGTCTCGCCCTCGGTGGGCTCGACGTCGGCGGTCTTGTAGCCGAACTCGTCCTTGGCCTTGGTCAGGCCGGCGAAGGCGGCGTCGTTGAAGGACTGGTCGCCCTTGCCTCCGATGTCGTAGGCGATGGCGAGGCCGAGGTCTTCCTTGGAGCCGCCGCTGTCGCCGTTGTCACTGCTGGTGCCGCCGCAGGCGGTGGCGGCGAGTGCGAGCGAGGCGACCCCCACCGCGACGCGGCTCAGTTTGGATATCCGACGCATCTGACGCTCCCCATTCTCCAAAGCCCCGCAACGGGTGCTCGGTTCGGCGCACATTAACGCGCGTAGACACTCCTGGGAACGGGGTACCACGGGGCCGTTATCCATTCGTGCCGATGGCCGGTTACGTCCCTGTGAACCGGAGGGCCGTACGGGCCCGAACCGGGCGATCGGTGTGGGACGCGCGGTTGCACGCGCCCCACGCTGCCCCTGGCGCGCGGGGCGCGCAAGCGGGACGGGCGGGAGAGGTGACGGTGAGGGCTGGTGGAGGCGGAAGGGACGGATGGGACGGAGGCCGGTCGGGGGTTCTCGCCCCCGCCGCCCCTTCCCGTCCCGTCTCCGGGGGCGCTGCCCCCGGACCCCCGCTCCTCGAACGCCGGAGGGGCCGGAGTCCTAGCGCAGGGCGTCCAGCAACGCGGCGCCGGTGAAGAGTTCCACGCCGACGGTGATGGCGTGTTCGTCCACGTCGAAGTCGCCCTGGTGCAGGTCGCGCACGGTGCGCTCACCCGGGGGGCGGACACCGAGGCGGGCCATGGCGCCGGGGACGCGCTCCAGGTACCAGGAGAAGTCCTCGCCGCCCAGGCTCTGCTCGGTGCCCTCGACGGACTCCACCCCGCGTCGCGCGATCATGGCGTCGCGCAGCAGCTCGGTGGCGCCGGCCTCGTTGACGACCGGCGGGACGCCGCGCACGTAGGTGATCTCCGACTTGGCGCGGTGCAGGTTGGCCACCTCGTCGATGGCGGCGACCACGATGTCGGGGGCCTGCCGCCAGGTCTCCAGGTCCAGGCAGCGCACGGTGCCGGACAGCTCGGCGTGCTGCGGGATGACGTTGGGCGCGTGGCCCGACTCGACCCGGCCCCAGGTCACGGCGAGTCCGCTGCGGCTGTCGACCCGCCGGCCGACCAGGGCGGGCACGTCGGTGACGACCCGCGCGGCGGCGGTGACCAGGTCGGTGGTCAGATGCGGGCGGGCGGTGTGGCCGCCGGGGCCGTCGAGGGCGATCTCCAGCCGGTCGCAGGCGGAGGTGATGGGCCCCTCGCGCAGGCCGATCCTCCCGGCGTCGACGCGGGGGTCGCAGTGCACGGCGAGGATCCGGCCGATGCCGTCGAGTCCGCCGTCCTCGATGACCTCGGCCGCTCCGCCGGGCAGCACCTCCTCGGCGGGCTGGAAGATCAGCCGCACGGGGCGCGGCAGCAGCCCCTGGCGGTGCAGCTCGGCGAGGACCAGGCCGGTGCCGAGCACGACGGTGGTGTGCACGTCGTGGCCGCAGGCGTGGGCCCGGTCGGGCACGGTGGAGCGGTAGGGGCAGTCGGCCTTCATGTCGGGGATGGGCAGGCCGTCGATGTCGGCGCGCAGGGCGAGCATCGCCGAGTCCGTGCCGGCCTCGCCGTCGGTTCCGATGTCACAGATCACACCGGTGCCGCCGGAGAGGACGCGCGGCTTCAGACCGGCCTGCTCGAGGCGTTCCTTGATCGCCGCGGTGGTGCGGAACTCCTGGTGACCGAGCTCCGGGTGCATGTGCAGGTCGCGTCGGAAGGCCACGAGTTCGGCGCGCAGGGCCTCGGGCAGCGCCCCGGGGAGCACCGCTCCCCCGGGGAGATCGATCTCGGACTCCAGTGACATCAGTGGTTTCACCCTTTGAAGAGTAGGGCTCCGGAGCCGTCCACTGACCCCCGATCAAGAAAAATCAGCCCGTTGGGGGGAGAAAATCCGGCTGCCCTACGCATAGCCGCCTATTGAGATGGGTACACTCACCTACTTTTCGCGAGGGTATAGGCCGATGGCCTGCCGGTCCATGAGGTCGATCACAATCCGGGACATGGTTCCGGCACCCGTCCACTCCTCACGGTTACCACGATCGGCCGAAGGCACGCGGGCGGGTTCATTCGGCGGATGCCGGGGCGCGGCTCGGCAGCGGCCCGTGGATCCGCGGGGCCGCCGCCGTCAGGGCAGCAGGCGGCGTCCGGTCATCGAGACCGGCAGCGAGGCGCACTCCGAGTGACGGCGATCGCCGGCGTCGAGGGCTGCGGCGAGCGGGCCCGTGTCGAGGACGACGGCGTTCACGCCTGGTCGCCGAACCGCTCGCGCATGCGTTCCCGGATGTGGTCGTCATGCCGCTCGGCCAGGTCCTTCGGCCCGTTGACCGCACCGATCAAGGCCGGCAGCCCGTCCGGCGCCGACTGCTCCTCGTCGGGACGCGGCGGAAGTGCCTCGGCGGCCTGTGACAGTTCCTCGTCCTGGGTGACGAGCAGGCGCAGACGCCGCACCTGGGACGGCGTGAGCCGGTCCACCAAGTGGTGCATGTCCTCGTGGTCGAACGCTGGGTCACGCGGCCGGTCCAGGGCAGCGCCCGCCTCCCTCGCCCTGGCTTCCGGCACCTGCGGCTCAGACCGCCGGCGCCGTCCGCAGGTGATGGGCGGACTTGGCGGTGTCGGTGACGTTGGCCAGGAAGCCCTGGGCGCGCGGGGAGGCGTTCTTGGTCAGCCAGGCGGGGTCTATGTCGCACACCACGACGCGGACGCCCGTGCCGGCGAGGGCCAGCGGGAGGGTGTGGACGACCGTGGAGGGGAAGCTGAGGACCGTACGGCCGATGGGGCCGCGGCGGGCGATGAGCTCCAGCGGGAGCTCCGGGCGGACGATCTCCAGTCCCGTCTCGACGGCGAGCCGGTGGAGTTTCTCCGTGCTCTCGCGGCGGTGGGCGAAGTAGCGCTTGGCGCCGTGCGTGGCGACCAGGGCGCGTACGGCCTCCAGGTAGGCGTCGGCGTCCACCACGCCGGTCTCCACCAGGGACGTGCCGACCATGTCGGCGCCCCGGGTGACGCTGGGCGGGCCGAAGCGTTGCCGGGTCCAGGCGAAGGTGTGGGAGTTGACGGTGACGCCGGGCGGGGTGTCCTCCATCGGCATGGAGGTGAAGACCTCCACCGTGCGCTTCTCGCCGGGGGTGAGCCGGCGCCGGGCGGCGGCGGACACGGGGGCGAGGACGAGTTCGCGGGGGCCGGGCCGGCCGCCCTTGCGGTGCCAGCGCACCAGGCGTTCGCCTCGGGCCAGCTGGCCGACGAACTCCATGGTCGCGGTGCCGTCGTCGACGACGACGACCTCACGGGCACGGGTGATCGTCAGCAGCAGCTGGACGTAGCGGGAGAAGGGGTCGCCGAGGACGACGCGGGTGGCCCGGCGGAGCGGGGCGGTCAGACCGCCGACCGTCTGGAACGGTGCGCCGGCTCCTCCCCGCGCCTCCTCCCAGCGGACCTCGTGACCCTCCTCGCGGGCCAGCTCCGCCATGCGGCGCAGCTGTCCCCGGGTCATGGGGTCGACCGGGGACAGCACCACGAGGGTGAGCCCCACGCCGGGCGCGTGCGCGTGCGCCCACTCCAGCACGTTGAGCAGTTGTACCGGGCTCTCGACGAAGGCGAGAGTGTGGGGGCCGGCGTTCCCGGCGCGAGGGCTCATCGACGTACGACCGTTCCCGTCGTCATAAGGGTGGGGTGGGGGGTCAGACGTTCACGGGCTCGCCGGCGGCGGTGGCGATCTCCTGCTCGGCGACCACACCGGTGACGCGGCGCAGCTTCTTCATCGGGCCGAGCTCGGAGTCGTAGACCTTCTTGACGCCGTCACCGAGGGAGGCCTCGATGGTGCGGATGTCGCGGACCAGGCGGGTCAGGCCCTGCGGCTCGACGGAGGCGGCCTGGTCGGAGCCCCACATGGCGCGGTCGAGGGTGATGTGGCGCTCGACGAAGACGGCGCCGAGGGCGACGGCGGCGAGGGTGGTCTGCAGGCCGGTCTCGTGGCCGGAGTAGCCGATCGGGACGTTCGGGTACTCCTGCTGGAGGGTGTTGATGACGCGGAGGTTGAGCTCCTCGGCCTGCGCCGGGTACGTCGACGTGGCGTGGCACATGAGGATGTTGTCGCTGCCCAGGACCTCGACCGCGTGGCGGATCTGCTTGGGGGTGGACATGCCGGTGGAGAGGATGACCGTCTTGCCGGTGGCGCGCAGGGCGCGCAGCAGCTCGTCGTCGGTGAGGGAGGCGGAGGCCACCTTGTGGGCGGGGACGTCGAACTTCTCCAGGAAGGCGACGGCCTCGGTGTCCCACGGGGAGGCGAACCAGTCGATGTTCTTGCTCTTGCAGTACTCGTCGATCCGGCGGTACTCGTCCTCGCCGAACTCCACGCGGTGGCGGTAGTCGATGTACGTCATCCGGCCCCAGGGGGTGTCGCGCTCGATGTCCCACTGGTCGCGCGGGGTGCAGATCTCGGGGGTGCGCTTCTGGAACTTGACCGCGTCGCAGCCGGCCTCGGCGGCGGCGTCGATCAGCTTGAACGCGTTCTCGATGTCGCCGTTGTGGTTGATGCCGATCTCACCGGTGACGTACACGGGGCGGCCGGGGCCGGCCTCGCGGGTACCGAAGGTGCGGATGCGGGAGTTGGTGCTCATGTCCGGGGGTTTCCTTACTTGGGGAGGGAATCGAGAGAGGGACCGAGGATCCAGCCGGCGATCTCTCGGATCGCGCCGTCACCGCCGGGGAGGGTGGTGACCGCGCGTGCGGCGCCGCGTACGACGTCGTGGGCGCTCGCGACCGCCACGGGCCAGCCGACGAGGGCGAAGCACGGGAGGTCATTGACGTCGTTGCCGACGTAGAGCACGCGCTCGGGCGCGATGCCCTGTTCCTCGCACCACTGCTTGAGCGCGAGGTCCTTGCGGTCGATGCCGTGCAGCACGGGGAGCTTGAGCTTGCGTGCGCGGGCGGCGACGACCGGGTTCTGCTCCGTGGACAGGATGAGCAGCTTCAGGCCGCTGCGGCGCAGGGCCGCGATACCGAGTCCGTCCCCGCGGTGCACGGAGACGAATTCCCGTCCGTCGGAGTCGATCAGCACCCTGTCGTCGGTCTGGGTGCCGTCGAAGTCGAGGACGACCGCGTCGATGTCGTCGGCGGTCGGGAGGGCGCCGGGCCGGTCCCCGTCGAAGAGCGGGGCGAGGGCGCGGGCCCGGGCGAGGTCGTGCGGGTCGTCGATCTCCAGTACGCGGGCCGGGTCGGTGCGCACGAGTTCGGTGCGGCCGAAGAAGCGGTGCCCGTGCTCGCGGAAGCCGGCCGCGTCCATGGCGTAGGCGGCGCCGGTCTCCAGGAGGTCCTGGGGGCGGTCCTGGCGGCGGGGGCGGAAGGACTTGTCGTGGTTGACGCCGTGACCGCCGTCGGTCGTGTCGTCGGTGGCGTCCCGCCAGATGAAGCCGTGGAAGGGGGCGACGGTCACCGCGGTGTCGGCGCCCTGGTCGACGACCGCGCCGGCCACCGAGTCGATGTCCTCGCGGACCAGGAACGGGCTGGTGCACTGCACGAGCAGGACGACGTCCACGGGGGCGCCGTGGAGGGCCTCGTGGGTGTCCATGGCGTGCAGGACGGCGGCCTCGGAGGTGGCGGTGTCGCCGGCGATGGCGGCGGGCCGCAGCACGACCTCGGCGCCGGCCTGCCGGGCGGCGGCCGCGATGGCCTGGTCGTCGGTGGAGACGACGACGTCCGTGACGTGCCGGGCGGCGCGGCACTCGCGCACGGCGCGCGCCACCAGGGGGACGCCGCCGACGGGGGCGAGGTTCTTCGCGGGGACGCCCTTGGAGCCGCCGCGCGCGGGGATCACGGCGAGCACGCGGCGCACCGTCGGCGGGTGGGACATGGGATCAGCTCCTTGAGCAGGGATCGGGCCGGTCACAGCTCCCCCATCCGGCGGATCACCGGGGCCACGCGCTGCACGCCGTGCCGGTAGGCGCCGCGCGCCGCCCGGCGCACGATCTGCCGGACCGGTCCGGGCTCCTTGTCGGCGGCGGGCGCGCCGGGCAGCGGGCTGCCGTCCGGGCCGAGGTGGTGGCGGGCGAGGATGCCGGGCAGGTAGCCGGGCGCGGTGACGGGCGTGTAGTACGGGGTCAGCGGCGGGAGTCCGCCGGGCCGGCCGAGCAGCTCGGCGATGCGCTCGCGGGCCGCGTCGAAGGCCGTCCCGTACGAGCCCTCCGCGGCGACGCCCTGCCGGGCCACCCACTCCGCGTCGGGCACCGGGCGGTGTCCGTCGTCGAGCTGGTCCCAGGAGGCGAGGCAGCCGGAGCCGACGAAGTGGTGGTTGCCGAGGGACTCCCGGATGCCGAGGTCGGTGAGGACCACGGTCGGGATGCGGCGGTGCAGCGACTCCAGGGCGGCCGTGGAGCTGACGGTGACCAGCAGGTCGGTCCGGTCGAGGACCTCGCCCATGTGCCCGTAGACCAGGCGGAAGTTGGCGGGGAGGTCCAGCCGCTGGGCGAGCTTCTGGTAGGGCAGTTCCTCGATGTGCGTGGTGTGTTCGCCGGGCTTGGAGCGCAGCTTCAGCAGCACTTCGCGCCCGGGGTGCCGGCGGGCGTGCTGCACCAGCCGGTCCAGCAGGTACGCACGGTCCTTGCGGCTCTCCGGGACGGAGGGCTGCGCGGCGAAGACGACCGTGTACGGGTCGTGCTCGCCCTCGTACGCGGCCCCGCCGAGGAACGGCAGCGCGACCTCGGTCACCGACGAGGCGTCGGCGCCCACTCCCTCGTACACGGCGCGGAAACGGTCCGCGTCCTGGCGGGAGTTGGCGAGCACCAGGTCGGCGCCGTGCCGCAGCAGGAGACCGTCGGCGAGCTTCTCGTAGACGACACCGACGTATCCGGTGACGACGACGGGCCGCTGCGGCCGGTCCTCCCAGACCCGCTTGAGTCCGTGCAGCATCGCCTGCGCACCGCCGCCGACCAGGGCGAGCACGAGGATGTCGTACGACTCCTCGCGCATCGCGCGCAGGAACTCGACCGCGGTGACCTCGCGGAGCGAGTCCGCGCGGACGCCGACCTCGCCGAGCTGGCGGGCGGTGGGGGTGGCGCGGCCCCGCAGGAGGTATCCGTCCAGGTGGACGTCCGAATGTTCCGGGGCGATGCGGTGCGCGGTGAGCGCGCCCCATTTCCACCGGGTGTCGGAATCCGCGAGGACGGCGACCCTGAGAGACTTCGTTGCACTTGCTGGCACACCGAAGACGCTAGGAAGCGAAATCTAGGTCCGGCCCAACCGTGAATCAACGAGAAGTTAACAACACCCCACCGAGAGCCGAACCGGCCCGCGGAAACGCGGTACGTAGGCGTGATGCACCGTACGGACACACGGAGTTCACCCCCTGGACGGCCACCGGAAAGTTGCCCGGCCGGGCGGGCCTCCTAGTGTTCCGCGGGTGCCAAAGCTTTCCGTGATCGTCCCGTTCTGCAACGTCCGGCAATACGCCCCCGACACCGTGCGGAGTCTTCGCGCGAACGCCCGGCCGGATTTCGAGTTCGTTCTGGTCGACGACCATTCCGAGGACGAGACCCCGGCGATTCTCGAGCGTGCGGCCGAGGACCTCTCGAAGGTCGCGCAGGTGCGCTACATCCGCCATGACAAGAATGCCGGGATCGCCACCGCGCGCAACACCGGGCTGGACGCGGCGCGGGGCGAGTACCTGGCCTTCCTGGACGGCGACGACTGGTTCGCTCCGGGGTATCTGCCCCGGCTGGTGGCGGCCGCCGAGGAGCTGGGCTGCGACTTCGTCCGCACCGACCATGTGCAGGTCACCGACCGCGCCCGGTCCGTGCGGCGGATCCAGGTCGGCCTGCGCGACGAGGTGCTGAACCCGCGCGACGCGATCCTGCCCGCGGACCGGACCACCTCCGTGGACTATGTGTCCGTCTGGGCCGGCGCCTACCACCGGCGGCTGTTGGAGCGGGGGCTGCTGCACTTCACCGAGGGGCTGCGCACGGCCGAGGACCGGCCCTTCACCTGGAAGCTGCACCGCGAGGCCGAGTCGTTCGCCGTGATCAACCTGCTGGGCGTGTTCTACCGGCGCGGGATCACCTCCTCCCTCACCCGGATCGGCGATGTCCGCCAGCTCGACTTCATCCGCGCCTTCGACCAGATCGTCGAGGAGACGTCGGCGGACCGGGACGCCGGCCGGCTGCTGCCCAAGGCGGTGCGGCAGTACTGCGCGATCATGGCCCACCATCTGGCCGAGGAGGACAAGTTCGAACCGGCCGTGGCCGGACGGCTGCGGGCGATGAGCGCGGCGGCGCTCCGCCGTCTGCCGCAGGACCTGCTCGACGACGTACTGGAGACCATGGACATGGACCGTTCCGCCCGGCTGCGGCGGCTGCGGCGCCGCACCGGCACGACGAGGGAGACCGTCTGATGTCCCGCACCACCCAGATCTTCGGCGCCTCGACGCTCTACGGCCTGGCCACGCTGGCGGCCGCGATCGAGTCCGGCTGCTTCGCGGAGGCGGAGCGGCGGGTGCTGCTGGTGTGCGACAGCTCCCCGGTCCCGGAGACCGCGCCGGCGCTCACCGCGATGCCGGGCTTCGCGCCCCTGCGCGACCACTTCGACGACGTGCTCTCCTGGAACGAGGCCATCAGCCCCTTCCACCCGGCGGCCTGGACGGCCCGCGCCGACGACGTCCCGCTGCTGGAGCGCCATCTGCGGAAGCTGTGGGGGCTCGGCGACGACCGTGTGGAACTGGTCCTGGAGTCCCTCCCGGTTCCTCCGGCCCTCACGGTGGCCCAGATATTCACCGGGGCCCCGGTCCATGTCTACGCCGACGGGCTGATGAGTTACGGCCCCACCCGGGGCAAGCTCGATCCACTGGTGGGCACGCGCGTACGGCAGTTGCTGCACCTGGACCTGGTGCCGGGCCTCACGCCGATGCTGTTGACCGAGTTCGACGTGCCGGCGCGGGTGGTGCCGGCGGACGCCTTCCTGGACGCGGTCCGTGAACTGTCGGGGGCGACCGACGAGCCGCCGGCGCTTGCGGACGACTCGGCGCTGCTGCTCGGCCAGTGCCTGTCCGCGCTCGGCGTCCTCTCCGTCGGGGAAGAGGAGGACCTGTACGTGCGGATGATGCGGGGAGCGGCCGAACGCGGCCACCGCGACATCGTGTTCAAGCCGCACCCGACCGCGCCGGCCCCCTACAGCCGCAGACTGGAGACCGAGGCGGAGAAGCTGGGCGTGGACCTCACCGTCCTCGACGCCACCGTCCCCGCCGAGGCGCTGTTCGAGAGGTCCCGGCCCGCCCTGGTCGTCGGCTGCTTCTCGACGGCCCTGTTCACGGCGTCCGCGCTCTACGGCCTGCCGGTCGCCCGCACCGGCACCGGGCAGGCCCTGGAGCGGCTCACGCCCTACCAGAACGGCAACCGTGTCCCGGCCGTCCTGGCCGACGCGCTGCTGCCGGCCCTGGAGCCCGGAAGCGGCGAGCAGCCCCTTCCGGCCGACGAGCTGAACGACCTGGTCACCGCGCTCGGCTTCACCATGCAGCCACAGGTCCACCCGCCGCTGCGCCCGGCCGCCGAGCGTTACCTCGGCCGGCACTTCGGTCCGCGCGCCCGGCGCTGGTTCAAGCGCAAGCGGCTCACGTCCCTGGGGCTTCCCGGCGGCATCCCGAAGCGGCTGGCGTTCCTGCCCCGCAACGCCACCGCGCGCCGGGTGGTGCGGCGGGCGCGGGCACTGAAGAAGGCCGTGCGGCGCTGACGCCGGGCGCTGGAGGTCGACTGTTCACCCGTTGTCCACCCGGAAGCCACCGCTGGACCGCAGTACTGGGGCACTCTCGGCCTCCGATCGGAGGACGGTGGAAGCATGACGAACCCCCTGGCGGGATTGTTCACGGCACGGCAGAAGGAGGCCGCCAGGCGGGACCTGTACGCCCGGAGCCTGCGCCTGTGCGGTGAGTACCTCGCGTCGCGGGACGGCCGCCCCACTGTCCGGGAAACCCGCCTCATCCAGGCGATCGGCGTGCTCACCGGCTCGCTCGACGACCCGTCGGCCGATCCCTTCGACGCCCTGCTCAAGGTCGGCGAGCGCGCGCTGGAGGCCGGTGGGGACGACGGACTCGCCCTGGCCCTGGACGTCGCCGAGACGTCGACCGGGATCCGGCAGCGGTCCAGGGGCGCGTGGCGGCTGCGCGGCCGGGCGCTGGACGGGCTCGGCCGCGGCGACGAGGCGCTGGAGGCCTACGAGCGCCACCTCACGCTGGTGCGGGACGGCGAGGCGGCCGAGGAGGTCGCCCGCAGGATCGACACGCTGCGGCGCCGGCGGACGTGCCTGGAGGAGGCCGCCGCGCTGTTTCCCGGGTCCGGCGCCGCGCTGCGCGGCCTGACCGGGAAGCCCACCTCGGTCGCGGCACCGGAGTTCGCCGCCCACGCACAGGCGCGGGTGGCCGAGCACGGCGTGGGCGACCCGGCCGTACGGCGTCTGCTGGAGCTGTACGGCACCTACCGGCGGCTCGTCGAGCGGTCCGGGATGTCCGACCCGCTGCTCGGCGGGAGCACGCCCGTCGGTGTCGGCGGGCTGCGCGGCCTGCTGGCGGGGCGGACGGTGTGCCTGGTGTCGAACGCCTCGGAGGTCGCCACGAGCACGCTGGGCGCCGAGATCGACCGTTACGACCTGGTGGTGCGCTGCGACTCCTTCCGCATCCGGGCGGAGGGCACCGGAGAGCGCACCGGCCTGCACGCCGTCTCGCTGCGGGGCGACACCCCGTGGGACGGCCCCGCCTGGACGCAGCCGGCCGGCATCCGGCTGGTGTTCGGCGACCCCGCCGCGGCGTGGCGGCGCGCCGTGCGGCAGCGGCTCGTGCCCGGGGCGCAGGAGCACATCGGTGACGCCTCCCTGCGCCGGCCGACGGCCGACCCGGCGCTGCTGGGCGAGGACTGCCGGGACGCGGGGGCCACCACCGCCTTCACCGTGCTGCGGCTCCTGGACTTCCTGGACGTCAGCCCCCGCCTGGACCTCGTCGGCTTCGACAAGCCCGGCCGGCTGCGGCCGGACGAGGCCGAGTGGGTCATGGACCGCGCGACGCACGTCGACGACAGCAAGATGAGGATCGCCCTGCGATGACCAACTCCTCCGCCTCCTGCGCGGACGACCGGAGCACCGTCACCGGCAGACGCCGGATCGCCTTCGCCGTCCACACCGGCACCGACGGTCTGCCCGCCCTGCCCACGCTGCTGCGCAGCCTGGCGCTCACCAATCCGGGCGTGTGCGAGGACTTCGTGGTGCTGCACCCCGGGCTGCCGGACTCCTCGTTCGACGCGCTGCGCCGGCTGCATCCACGGGTGGTGACGCGCCGGGCGGACGGCCGCGGGGACGTCTTCCGGCTGGGCGGCTACGACACCGTCGTCGCCCTCGCTCCGTCCATGGTCGTGCTGGGGGACATCGGCGAGCTGCTGCGGATGCGGCACGGTGTGGGCGCCGTACCGCAGTTGCTCTGCGACGGGGAGGGGCGGGAGCGGCGTACGGTCCTGCCGGACGGGCTGCTGGTCGTCCAGCGCGCCGACGTGGACGACGCGGTGCCGGCCGTCGGCCCGGACGCGGTGCCCGAGGGCGTGCTGACGCCGGTCGACGCGCGGTACGACTTCCTCACCCGCCGGCTGTACGACGACACGCCGGTGCCCGCGCAGGTCGCCGTCCTGCACTTCACCGGCCCGTTCGACGAGCCCGGGTACGGTCCGGCCGCCGAGGCGCGGCGGCGCTTCGAGATGGGCGACGAGGAGTTCCGGGCCGCCTACTGCGCCCTGCCCGGTGAGAAGCACCCCGACCTCCTGGCGCACCTCGCGCCGCCCCTGCTCGAGGCACGTCCCTCGCTCGGCCTCGCCCGTACGGTCGCCGACGTGTACCGCAGGCAGGGCCGCTACGACGAGGCCGTCGACGTCCTCGCCCCGGTCGTCGGCGACCGGCTGGACGCGCCGCGCTGCCAGGAGACGCTCGGCGTCTGCCTGATGGCGCTGTCGCGCTACGACGAGGCCGAGGCGCACCTGCTGCTCGCGGCGGCCTCGCCCGACGTCGCCCCGCGTGCCTTCGCCCAGCTCGCCCGTCTGGCGTGGCTGTGCGGACGGGAGGCGGACGCGCACGCCTACGCCCGCGACGGGCTGGAGGCCGACCCCACCGACTCCGGGTGCCACGCCTGGTACGTCCGCACCCGTGCGAAGGGCCCGGAGACGGAGCCGGTGTCCGCCGCGGAGCAGCTGGCGCACGTGGCGTTGTTCGCCGAGGGCCAGGAGAACGCGGGCGACAAGGTCCTGCCCGAGGCCGTGCGCATGTGCTTCGACACCGACACCGGCCCGCGCCGCTGGTACCAGCAGCCGGTGCACCGGCTGGTCGACGAGGCGGCGCTGGAGGAACTGAACGCGCGGCGCGGGGTGGTCGTGGGCGGCGGCGGGCTGTTCCTGCCGGACACCTCCCCCAACGGCAACAGCCACTGGCAGTGGAACGTCCCGGACGACGTGCTGGCCCGGCTGACCGCACCGCTGGCGGTGTTCGCGGTCGGCTACAACGTGTTCGACGGGCAGCTCTACCGCCGCGGCCGGTTCGCCGAGAGCCTGCGGGTCCTCGTCGAGCGGTCGGCGTTCTTCGGGCTGCGCAACCACGGCTCGATCGAGCGGGTCCGCGAGCTGCTCCCGGCGGAGCTGCGCGACCGGGTGCGCTACCAGCCGTGCCCCACCACGGTGGCGCGGTACCTCGTCCCGGGGTGGCTCGACCCCGTGGAGCGGGCCGACACGGTCCTGGTGAACTGCGCGTACGACCGCGCGGGGCTGCGCTTCGGCCACGACTACGGTCATTTCCTCGCCCAGATGGCCGCCGCGCTGAAGGGCCTGCGGGACAGGGCCGACGTACGGTACGCGGCCCACATGCCCGCCGACGAGAAGTTCGTGCACGACCTGCGCCGGGAACACGGCATCGCGCTGCCCGTGGAACAGCTGTACGACATGTCGAACGACGGGATCCGCGAGCTGTACCGCCGGTCGCGGCTGGTGATCGGGATGCGCGGGCACGCGGGGATGATCCCGTTCGGCTGCGGCACGCCGATCCTCAGCCTCGTCTCCCACCCGAAGCTCGCCTACTTCCTGTCCGACATCGGGCGGAGGGAGTGGGGGCTGTCCGTGCACGACCGGGAACTCGGCTCCCGGCTCATGGAACGGGCGGCGGCGCTCCTCGACGACCACGCGGCCGCCGTGGCG
This sequence comes from Streptomyces sp. NPDC059454, assembly GCF_042749965.1. NCBI lineage: Bacteria > Bacillati > Actinomycetota > Actinomycetes > Kitasatosporales > Streptomycetaceae > Streptomyces > Streptomyces sp. NPDC059454. The sequence goes on from NZ_JBHYVC010000002.1 coordinate 24,556, forward strand.
GACGTGCACGGCGCGCAGAAGGGTCTGTGGGAGACGACCCGGTCGAACCTGGACGAGCTCCGGGAGACCTTCGGCCGGGCATGAGCCATCGCATCACCGCCGCTTCGAGCTCCGAAAGAGAGAACCACGTGCCGAAACTGTCCGTCGTCGTCCCGATGCACAATGTGGAGGCCTTCGCCGAGAGCACCCTGCGCAGCCTGGCCGCCAACGCGCACCCGGACTTCGAGTTCCTGATCGTCGACGACTGCTCCACGGACGCCACCCCCTGGGTGATCGACCGCTGGGCGGAGAAGCTCCCGGGCGCGCGGGTGATCCGGCACGAGACGAACAGGGGCATCGCGCAGGCGCGCAACAGCGGTATCGACGCGGCCGACGGCGATTTCGTCACCTTCCTCGACGGCGACGACTGGTACGGGCCGCGCCATCTCGCCGGGATGGTGCGGGCGATGGAGGAGCTGGGCTGCGACTTCGCCCGTACCGACCACGTCCAGGCCACCGGCACCGAGCGGGTGATCCGGCGGCCCCCGGCGCGGGTGCGCAACGCGGTGATGGACCCGCGCGACGGGATCGCGCCCGCCGACATGGAGACGATGGTCGACTATCCCTTCGTCTGGGCGGGCATCTACCGCCGGCACCTGTTCGACGACGGCGGCATGCGCTTCGCGACCGAACTGCGCACGGCCGAGGACCGGTTGTGGATCTGGCGGCTGCATCTGACGGCCCGGACGTACGCGTCCCTGGGGCTGCACGGGGTGTTCTACCGGCGGGGCGTGGCGACCTCGCTCACCCAGATCAAGGACGACCGTCAGCTGGACTTCATCCCGGCGTACGACGCGCTGCTGCGGGACGTGCAGCAGGACCGGGAGGCGGACCGTTTCCTCCTCAAGGCCGTACGCACCTACTGCGCCATGATCGCGTTCCACATCGGCAAGGTGAACGAGTACGAGCCCGCGGCGGCCCAGCGGCTGCGGCGTGAGACGCGGGCCGCGCTCCAGCGGATGCCCGAGCAGGCGCTGGAGGAGACCCTCAAGACCATCGACAGCACACGGAGCAGGTTGCTCAGCCGCCTGCGTGACGGGCGGAAGGCTGCCTGATCCATGCCCCACACGACCCAGATCTTCCAGGTCTCGACCCTCTACGGAGCGGCCACCCTCGCCGCGGCGCTGGACGCGGGCCGGTACGGACCGCGCGACGGGGCCCGGCGCATCCTGCTGGTCTCCAACAACGCCGCGATCCCGGAGACCGCGCTGCGCATGGACGAGATGCACGGTTACGGGCCGATCACCGACCGGTTCGACACGGTGGTCAGCTGGAACGAGGCGATCAGCCCGTACCACCCGAGCACCTGGGGGCCGCGCGGCAACGACATGGTGCTGTGGCAGCGGGCGTTCCGTCTGCTGTGGGACATCGACGAACGGGACATGATCGAGCTCGCCGTCGAGTCGATCCAGGTCAACCCGGCCCGCGCACTGGCGGCGATCTTCTCCGAGGCCGCCGTCGACGTGTACGCCGACGGTCTGATGAGCTACGGCCCGACCCGGGAGAAGCTGCCGCTGACCATCGCGCGCCGCATCCGGCGGCTGCTGCACCTCGACCTGGTCCCCGGTCTGAAGCCGCTGCTGCTCTCCGAGTACGGCGTCGAGCCCGAGATCGTCCCGGACGAGGCGTTCCGCGGTGTGCTCGACGAGATCTCCGCGGAGGCGATGGACGACCCGAGGCTGGCGCCCGTCCTGAAGGAGGCGCCGACCGCCGTCCTCCTCGGCCAGTACCTGGCGGCGATCAACATCCTGAGCGCGCAGGAGGAGGAGGACCTGCACGTCCGCATGCTCACCGGGGCCGTGCGCGCCGGGCACCGGTCCATCGTCTTCAAGCCGCATCCGACGGCCCCCGCCGGCTACTCGGCGGCGCTGAGCAAGGCGGCGGCGGACGCGGGCGTGCGGCTCACCGTGCTGGACGCTCCGCTGCTGGCCGAGACGCTGTACCACCACTGCCGTCCCGAACTCGTCATCGGCTGCTTCTCCACGGCGATGGTGACCGCGTCCGCCTACTACGACGTGCCCGTCGCCCGGGTCGGGACCGCGCTGGTGATGCGGCGCCTGAAGCCCTACCCGAACAGCAACCGCGTCCCGCTGGCCGTGGTCGACCACCTGGTGCCCGACCTGGAGCGCGAGGAGACCCCGGCGGTCGTCGGCGCTGCCCCAAGGACGTTGTCGCCGCTGGTCCGGGCGATCGGCTTCTGCATGCAGCCGAAGACGTACGCGGCACTGCGGGAACCGACGGCGGACTGGCTGCGCACCCACCTGGCCGACAGCCCCGACTACTACTTCCCCGAACCACGCCTGGCCGAACTGCGCCTCCCCGGCAGCAGTCCCCGCTCCCGGGCGAAGATCCAGGCGGGCCGGGCCAAGCGCATGGTGGGCAGAGCGGTACGCCGCACCACTCGAAAGCCCTGACCCACCGCCCCGCGCCGCTGCGGGCAGACGCCCCGCCGCGTGCCGCCGCTGCGGGCAGTCGTGCCTCCCCCAGAGCCCGAAAGGGCCTGGGAGGTACCCCCAGGGCGCACGGGTGGGCGATGGGGGTCCCTCCCGCTCGAGCGAAGTCGAGAGCGGGGGAGGCACCCGCACACGCCGGGCCGCGCACACCCACCCCCGACCCACCTACCCCAAACGGCCAATCGAGACGCACCCGCCACAAACGCGCCACCCACTCTTCAACTCCCGTACACCGCACCGGCCGACAGTTGCGCGGTGCCGAACGACATCGCCGTACTCCTGCCGCAGCAAAAGGGCAGCCCCGTCCAGGAGCAGACCGCCGCCCCCGCGCGCGAACACCGCTTCGACATCGACCTGATGCGGCTGATCTGTTCCGCCACCATCATGCTGGGCCACGTGGGCGCCCAGTTCATCGTCTCCACCGGCAACGACCCGGCGAACGGCTCGGGTTCGTACTGGGCGGGGCATGTGGCCGAGGCGATCAACCCCTTCGCCGTCCCCATGTACTTCGCCATAGCCGGCTGGGCCGTACTGGTCGGCGCGCCCCCGCGGGACGGCGCCCGGATGTGGCAGCGCGTCGTGCGCAACACCGTTCCGCTCTTCGTGTGGACGGCGGTCTACCTGGTCTGGGCGTGGCTGCGGAACCGCAACGACCGGCCCATGACCGAGCTGGCGGCGGACTCCCTCTTCGCCTCGGTGCAGCCCGCGTACCACCTGTGGTTCATGTACAACTACATTCCGATCATCATGCTGCTCGCCTTCGCGATGCTGATCAAGGCGGGGAAGCGGCCCTACAAGCTCGGGGCGGTACTGCTCGGCATGGCGGTCCTGCCGAGCGTGCTGACCACGGTCGCCGAGGTCACGGATCGCGAGATGCCGTCCGTGGCCTGGGGATTCAGCACCTACTCGCTGGTGTACGCGGTCGGCGGCGCGCTGCTGTTCGCCCTCCCGGCCGGGGTCGTACGCAAGCGGTGGCCGCTGTACCTCGCGCTGCCGCTCACCATGGCGGGGGCCCTCTGGTACAACACCCAGATCCACTACGTGATGCCCAACTCCCATCTGTTCGTCGCCGCCATGAGCATCTGCGTCCTGCTCCTGATCAGCCGGGTGCGGATCCCCGAGAAGCGGCAGCCGCTGCTGAAGAAGCTGGCCAACGCCGCGCTCGGCGCCTACATGGTGCATGTGCTGTTCGTCGAGGAGATCGTCGCCCCGCTGGTGTCGCCGGATCTGAGCGGACCGGCGGCGGGGCTGCTGCTGGCCGGTCTGGTGGTCACGGTCATGGTGCTGTCGTTCGCCACCAGCCTGCTGTGGGGGAAGCTGAACCTGCGGCGGCTGCTCGGCTGACCCGTACGGCACCCGCGTCCCGTGGGCGTCATACGGAGTTCGCCACTTGTTTCCACGCCGCTCGGCTCCGCATCCCTCCCCACCGCAACCGCGCGCTTAGCCTGTTCCCCACCGCGAACCGCACCACTCTCGCCCTTCTTCCGACGGATTGAGGTCTCCGGTTCATGAACAGCCGTTCTCTGCTGACCAGTTCTCCTACCCGGCGCCTGCTGCGCCCGGTCGCCGAGCTCATCGACCAGCGCATCGACCGGCGCCTGCGGGCGGCGGCCGCCGCCGGCGCGGCGGACAAAGAGGCGCTCCGGGACGCGGCCGAGGTGGTGAAGCGGCAGCAGCTCACCCTCGACCTGCTGCTCGGCTCGTCCGGCCGCGGGCTGTCCCGGATCGTGAGCCCCGGCCCGCTGAACCGGCTGCAGTCCGAGGTGGCGGAGCTGGCCGGGGACCGGGACGCCGCCGTCCGCAACGTCGCCACCGCGTACCGGCTGCTGGTCGCGCTGGAGTCCCTGGGGGCCGGCCGGATCGCGGGCGGCACCATGAACATCTGCGGCAAGCTCGGCACCATCCCGCTGCTCGACCCGCCGAACGACGAGATCCTGGAGATCGGCACGCTCTACGGCATGTTCTCCGCCGGGCTGATCCGGATGATGGAGCGCGACGGCCGCAGCCCGAGCGTGACGATCGTCGACCCGTTCGCCGGTGTGCAGCTCCAGCCCGGCACCCCGCGGCGCTCCGACCCCTCCGGCACCCCGGTCGACGAGCACGCCGTGCGCACCAACCTCGCCCTGGCCGGTCCGGCGGGCGTGGCAGCCCGCATCCGGAAGGGCTTCTCCGAGGACCCCGACACCCGCGCGGCCGTCTCGGACCGCAGCTACGGCGTGATCGTCGTCGACGGCGACCACTCGGCCGAGGGCGTCGCGAAGGACCTCGAATGGGCGGAGGAGATCGCCGCCCCGGGCGGGATCGTCGTCCTGGACGACTTCGGCGACCCCAAGTGGCCGGGCATCAAGGAGGCGCTGGACAAGCACCTCACGGGCACCACCCGCTTCACCTACCTCGGCAAGGCGTCCCTCTCGGCGTTCCTGCGCGCCTCCTGACCTCAGCGCACCCCGTACCGGGCCTCGATCCCCGCGATCAGCAGGGCGAGGCCCTCTTCGAAGTGCTGGTCGTAGTTCTCGAAGATCTCCCTGCCGGCCTGGGCCGCGAGGGGGTGGGCGGCCATCATCCGGGCGCGTTCCTCGACGTCGATGCCCTTCCGGCGTTCGCCGGGGAGCGGCAGGACACCCTGCTCCTCGGTGACGAACCCGAGGGTGTAGAGGTGCGTCGTCGTGAGCGCGCGGGCCGCCTCCGCGAGGGTGAATCCGGCGGCCGTGAGCAGGCGCAGGACGCCCTCCATCTGCTCGGCGTGCTCGATCCCCGTGAAGCGTGAGCCGCTGAACACCTTCGCGCCGTCACGGTAGGCGAGCAGCGCCGTGCGCAGGTCCCGGTTGGTCTTGACCAACCGCTCCTGCCAGGTGTCGTCCGGGGCGGACGAGTCCTGGGCGGCCATCCGGCGGTACAGCTCCGTCGCCATCTCGTCGAGCAGCGCCTGTTTGTCCTTGAAGTGCCAGTAGAGGGCGGGCGCCTTGACGTCCAGCTCCCTGGCGATCGCGCGCAGCGTCAGGCCGTCCAGGCCGACCTGGTTCAGCAGTTCCAGCGCCGTGTCGGCGACCCGTCGGCGGTCCAGGGGGGCGCGTCGTTCCGAACTCACGCTTGACAACTTAACACCGTTAGGGACACCCTCGGAGGGCAGGTCACTTAACAACGTTAAGGGGAATGGTCATGAGCGACACAGGTGTACTGGTCGTGGGCGCCGGGCCGACCGGCCTCGCCCTCGGCATCGACCTGGCCCGGCGCGGGATCCCGGCGCTGGTGGTGGAGCGGGCGGACGGACTGTTCCCCGGCTCCCGCGGCAAGGGGCTCCAGCCGCGCACCATGGAGGTCTTCCACGACCTGGGCGTGCTGGACGCGATCCACGCGGCGGGCGGCGGCTACCCGGTCGGGATGATCTGGCGCGGCGGCGAGCGGCTCGGCGAGCACCACCTGGCCGACCCGGCCGAGCCGACCGAGGCCTCGCCGTACGACGAGCCCTGGATGGTCCCGCAGTGGCGCACCCAGCGGATCCTGCTGGAGCGCCTCGAGGAGCTCGGCGGCAAGGTCGCCTTCGGACGGGAGGTCACCGGCGTGACCCAGGACGAGGACGGGGTGAGCGCGCACTTCGCCTCCGGCGGGCCGGTGCGCGCCCGGTATCTCGTCGCGGCGGACGGCGGCCGTTCCGTGGTGCGCCGGGCGGTCGGCGTCGGCATGACCGGGGAGGAGGTGGACCCGCTTCCGGCACTGGTGGCGGACGTGCGGATCACCGGCCTGGACCGGGACAACTGGCACTTCTTTCCACAGGGCGAGGGAGCCGGGGACCTCTTGGCGATCTGCCCGCTGGCCGGGACGGAGGACTTCCAGCTGATGGCCCGGTTCGCGGAGGGCACGGAGGTGGACCTCTCCCTGGAGGGCGTACGGCGGGTCGTCGCCGCCCGCTCGCACCTCGCCGCCGAGGACGTCACGGAGGTCCGCTGGGCCTCGGGCTTCCGCCCGCGGGCCGCACTCGCCGACCGGTTCCGCGTGGGCCGGGTCCTCCTCGCCGGCGACGCGGCGCACGTGCACTCCCCCGCCGGCGGCCAGGGCCTCAACACCAGTGTCCAGGACGCCTACAACCTGGGCTGGAAGCTGGGCGCGGTGCTGGGCGCCGGGGCGGAGGCGTCACTGCTGGACACGTACGAGGAGGAGCGGCGCCCGGTCGCCGAGCAGATGCTGGGACTGTCCACCAGCATCCACCGGGGTGAGACCCGGCGGGGCGGGGCCACCCGGCAACTGGACCTGGGGTACCCCGGTTCGACGCTCACCGTGGAGACGCGGACGGCGCCCGGCCCGGTGCGCGCGGGCGACCGGGCGCCGGACGCCATGGTGGAGGGCGTACGGCTCTTCGACGCGTTCCGGGGCCCGCACTGGACCCTGCTGGCGCTGGGCACGCCCGCCCCCTCGCCGGGCGACGGCGTACGAGTGGTGCAGGGCCCGGCGCACGAGGCGTACGGGACGGGACTGTTCCTCGTCCGCCCGGACGGCTACGTGGGCTGGGCCGGGGAGGCACCGGCCGGGCTCCCGGAGTACCTGGCCCGGTTCGGCCGGCGCTGATCCCTACGCGCCCGCCAGCGACAGCTTCGCCGCGAAGCCGAGGAAGAGGGCGCCGGCCGCCGAGGTGACCCCCGCCGACAGACGCCTGCGGCGGCGGAAGGCGGCGGCGAGCCGGGTGCCGCCGAAGATCAGCGCGCTGAGGTAGAGCACGCTGGCGAGCTGGGCGAAGGCGCCGAGGACGACGAAGGAGAGCGCCGGGTAGGCGTAGGCGGGGTCGACGAACTGCACGAAGAAGGCGATGAAGAACAGGATCGCCTTGGGGTTGAGCAGGCTGACGACCAGGGCCCGGCGGAACGGACGCTCACCGGGCGCGGCGGCGGTGGGGGCCCCGGTCGCGTCCTCGTCCCGCCGCGTCCGCCACATCCCCCACGCGGCCCGCAGCATCCCGACGGCCAGCCAGGTCAGATATCCGGCGCCCGCGTACTTCACGATCCCGAACAGCACGGCGTTGGCCTGGAGCAGTGAGGCGACTCCGGCGGCCGACAGGGTCATCAGCACGGCGTCCCCGCACCAGACGCCTGCCGCGGCCCGGTATCCGTCCCGCACACCACGCCGGGCGGCGACGGAGAGGACGTAGAGGGAGTTGGGGCCGGGCAGCAGGACGATGAGGATCAGGCCTGCCAGATAGGTGGGGAGGTCGATGACGCCGAACATGGAGGGAGTGTCGCACGGGGGTACGACACTCCGTCCACGGGGTTTCGGTCAGTCGTCGCCGTCGAGGAGGGTGTCGACGGAGAGGTCGAGGGTGATCCCGACGGCCTCCAGGACGCGGACGGACTGGCCTCGCTTGAAGCGCTGGGGGTCGAGGTACTTGCCGTCGACCGGGTCGGTGTAGAGGAGGACCTCGTCGTGTTTGCGGTCGACGATGAGGTAAGCGGGCACATTGGCCCGGGCATAGACATCGACCTTCGTGGCTGTGTCGTTCGTCCAATTGGAGGAGGTCACCTCCAGCACAAGACGGAAGACGTGGGGCGCATAGCAGTTCTTCTCGACCAAGGCGTCCTTGTAGTCGTCGTCGACAACGGAGAAGTCCGGAACTGCGTAGTCCTCCGGCCCGGTGGGCAGCCACAGGCCGATGCCTTGCAGGTACCTGAGGCCCGCTTGCCGGGCCCGGGCCCTCAGAAACTCCTCGGTGAGCCAGGTCAGCGACTCTTGGTGCGGCCCATCCGGCGGCGGTGTCACAACAATGCTCCCGTTGAGGATCTCCACCCGGTGTCCGGGCAGCTCCTCCCAGAGCCGGTCGGCAGCATCAGAAAGCGACGACTCGTGCAGCATCACAGCCACGGCACCCTCCTTTCGGGAACACCCTCCACGAGGGTAGCCGGGACCGGACGCATTCCGCCCATGATCATCCGTACGGGCTAATGCCCCACATCAGAAGGCGTCCGAGGGCACATACGTCCCCCAGACCTCCCGCAGCGCGTTGCACACCTCGCCCACCGTCGCGCGGGCCTTCAGGGCGTCCTTCATCGGGTAGAGGACGTTGTCCTCGCCCTCGGCGGCCTTCTTCAGGGCGATCAGGGCGGAGTCGACCGCCTGCTGGTCGCGCTCCGCGCGGAGCTTCGCCAGGCGTTCGGCCTGCTGGGCCTCGATGGCGGGGTCGACGCGGAGCGGCTCGTAGGGTTCCTCGGCGTCGAGCTGGAAGCGGTTGACGCCGACGACGACGCGTTCGCCGGAGTCGGTCTCCTGGGCGATGCGGTAGGCGGAGCGCTCGATCTCGTTCTTCTGGAAGCCGTGCTCGATGGCGTTGACGGCGCCGCCGAGGTCCTCGACCTTCCGCATCAGCTCCAGCGCCGCGGCCTCGACGTCGTCGGTCATCCTCTCGATGACGTAGGAGCCGGCGAAGGGGTCGACGGTCGCGGTCACGTCCGTCTCGTAGGCGAGGACCTGCTGGGTACGCAGGGCGAGGCGGGCGGACTTGTCGGTCGGCAGCGCGATCGCCTCGTCGAAGGAGTTGGTGTGCAGCGACTGGGTGCCGCCGAGCACCGCGCCCAGGCCCTGGACGGCGACGCGCACCAGGTTCACCTCGGGCTGCTGGGCCGTCAGCTGCACCCCGGCCGTCTGCGTGTGGAAGCGCAGCATCAGCGACTTGGGGTTCTTCGCGCCGAACTCCTCCTTCATCACCCGGGCCCAGATCCTGCGGGCCGCGCGGAACTTGGCGACCTCCTCCAGGATCGTCGTACGCGCGACGAAGAAGAACGACAGGCGGGGTGCGAAGTCGTCGACGTCCATGCCGGCCGCGACCGCCGTGCGCACGTACTCGATGCCGTCGGCGAGGGTGAACGCGATCTCCTGCGCCGGGGAGGCGCCCGCCTCGGCCATGTGGTAGCCGGAGATCGAGATCGTGTTCCACCTGGGGATCTCGGCCCTGCAGTACTTGAAGATGTCGGCGATCAGCCGCAGGGAGGGCTTGGGCGGGAAGATGTACGTGCCCCGCGCGATGTACTCCTTCAGCACGTCGTTCTGGATCGTGCCGGTGAGCTTGTCCGCCGGAACGCCCTGCTCCTCGGCGACCAGTTGGTAGAGGAGCAGCAGCAGGGCGGCGGGGGCGTTGATCGTCATCGACGTGGAGACCTTGTCCAGCGGGATGCCGCCGAACAGCACCCGCATGTCGTCGACCGAGTCGATGGCGACGCCCACCTTGCCGACCTCGCCGTGCGCGATCGGGGCGTCGGAGTCGTGGCCCATCTGGGTGGGCAGGTCGAAGGCGACCGACAGGCCCATCGTGCCGTTGGCGATGAGCTGCTTGTAGCGGGCGTTGGACTCCGTCGCCGTGCCGAAACCGGCGTACTGGCGCATCGTCCAGGGCCGTCCGGTGTACATCGTCGGGTACACGCCCCGGGTGAAGGGGTACGCCCCCGGCTCGCCCAGCTTCCCGGCCGGGTCCCAGCCCTCGAGAGCCTGTGGCCCGTAGACCGGTTCGATGGGCAGTCCGCTCTCGGTGGACCGGGCACTGCCCGACTCGCGCGCCATGGTGTGATGCCTCCCGCTGAGCGGCGTTGCTCGACTTGCTCGCCCGGTGCCCGTCACTTACTCGTCCATACAGGCCGACGAACCTTCGACGGACTGTAGCGGCGCGTGTGCGGTCCGGTGAAGGGGCGCACACTGGGACCTTCCTCACAGCCTCGGCGGGACCCCGCTCACAGCACCACCTCGGCGGTCGTCTTCCGGACACTCACCACCATGCCCCCTTGTTCGTCGGCGGTCATGTCCGGGGAACATCTCGGGTGACGGCCGGGCGGCGGCCGGTGAGACGACGGGGGCCGGTGTGCGCAGGAGGGGCATGGGGAGGAAAGGGATCACGGGTCTCGCCGCGCTGGCCGCCCTGACGGCGTGTGCGGCCGGCTGCACGGTGCAGCCCGCCGGGGCGGACGGGGAGCGCGGGTCGCCGGTGCGTATCGAGGTGCCGAGCCGGACGCCCTCCGCGCCGACGCCCTCCGGGCCGGCCCCGGAGTCGCCGGCTCCGGATGACGGCGAGAAGTCCTCCCGTCCCGGCGCCCCGGCGCCGCGCGTGCTGTGGTCCCCCGGTGATTCCGGGCGCGACATACGCGAACTCCAGGCCCGGCTGCGGCAGGTCGCCTGGATCTTCCACGGACCGACGGGGACGTACGACGACCTGACGGCGGAGGCGGTCCGGGGCTTCCAGGGCAGGCGCGGACTGCCGAGGACCGGGGTGACCGACTCCGTCACCTGGCAGCGGCTGCTCGGCATGACGCGCGAACCGGGCAGGTGGGAGCTGTATCTGATGGGCGGCCAGCCGGCCGACGTGCCCGACCCGCGCTGCGCGACCGGCCGCGCGTTGTGCATCAGCAAGTCGAGCCGCACCCTGCGCTGGATGATCGACGGGCGGACGGTGTCGACGATGCCGGTGCGCTTCGGTTCCGAGTACACGCCGACCCGTGAGGGGGTCTTCCACGTCTACTGGAAGTCCCGGCACCACGTGTCCACGCTCTACGACTCGCCCATGCCGTACGCCATGTTCTTCAGCGGCGGCCAGGCCGTGCACTTCTCGGCCGACTTCGCCGCGCGGGGATACGCCGGTGCCTCGCACGGCTGCGTCAACGTACGGGACGAGGGGGCGATCGCCCGGCTGTACGGGCAGGTGCGCAGCGGCGACAAGGTCGTCGTGCACTGGTGAGAAGGGGCGCGGGCGGGACCGGGGGAACGTGTCCCGCCCGCGCCGGGGTGCACGAGCCGTGGGTACGGGGGGAACCCCGGCTCCGTGCGACAGCCGATGACCAGTCGGCTCACTCATTACTGCGCCACGAGGGCCGAAAGTGTCACACCTGCCGGGGAGGAAAAATCAGCGGTCAACAAAAAGGCAGCTCAGGGGCGGTTTCACGGGTTCTTCTCGCCGCCCTTGCCGCTGTTGCCGCTGTTGTCGTTGTTGCCGCTGTCGCCCTTCTTGGCGCTGCTGCCTCCGTTGCCCTGGTCCTGGCCCTGGCCCTGGCCCTGGCCTTGCCCCTGCTCCTGTCCCTGCCCCTGTCCCTGCCCCTGCCCCTTGCTCTCGCCGTCGGCCCTCTCGCCGCCGTCGCCCTGGTGGGCCCCCTCGTCGGTGCCGGACGCACCGGACGCACCGGACGTGTCCGACGTGGACAGCACGCCCTCGCAGTACGGGCCGACGCGCGAGGAGCCGCCCGCCGCGTCCTCGAGAAGGTGCTCGCGCTCGCTGTTCAGTGCCTTGCCGTCGCGCCACGCGCGGCAGGCCGCGGCGATCTGCTTCCCGCCGCGGCCGGAAGGGGCCGCGCCGTCACCGGTGTCCGCATCGGGCTTCCCCGGTGTGCGGGACCCGTCGGCGTCCCCGGCGGCACCCACTCCGCCCTCGGCCCTGCCGGCGGCACTCTCGGAATGCCGGCCCCCGGGCGTGACCCCGCCCGGTGCGCCGCCCTTCGGCGGAGGGGACGCCGACGGGCGTCCGGGGTGCGTGCCGGTGGCCGTGACGGAGGCCGCCGGTTCGGACCGGGAGCCGTCGGGCGGGGACAGGACTCCGGTTCCGGCCAGGACCGCGACGCCCCCGGCCATGCCGGCGACCAGCGCGGCGGCCAGCCCGAGGTGCAGGGGACGCCCCCGCCGGGGCCCGTCCGCGGTTCCGGAACGAGCACCGCGCGGGGCACCGATACGGATCGGTCCGATGTCGGAGGATGGCGTTCCGGTCGGCCGGCCCGCACCGTGGGCCGCCTCGGCCCGCTCCTCCCGTTCCTCGCGCGACATGCGGAAGGCGGCCAGGGCGGCCGCCTCTCCGGGGAGTTCCTCGCCACCCGGAGAGGGTGGCGAGGAGAGCGCGCGCAGCGTTCCGGCGAGCCGTCGGGCCTGGTCACGGGCGACGGGATCGGCGGTTTCCGGGGGCTCTCCGCTCAGTAAGCGCTCCGCGGTCCCGCGGTCCAGCCACCTGTGCTGCTCGTCGGCCATCACATGTCCTTCTGCGTCCGCGTTCGCATCTGCGTGACACTCGCGGACGTCACCGTACGACGGCGCGGTTCTCTCTGGGGAGGGAGGGCGTCGAGCACCCCGGCGGATTCCGGTCGGGCTTCCGGATCGCCGCCGATCAGCTCGGCCAGGCGTTTCAGACCCCGGTGCGCGGCCGTCCGTACGGCACCTGGTCGTTTGCCCAGTGTCTCGGCGGCGGACTTGGCGTCGAGGCCCACGACCACGCGCAGGACGACGGCCTCGGCCTGGTCCTGCGGCAGCCGGGATATGAGGGAGAACGCGCCGTCCGTGGCCAGCGCCTCGATGGCCTCGCCGGCGGTGTCCGACTCGGCGGCCCGCCCGGTCAGTTCGGTCTCGTCGCCGCCGATCGCGGGGCGGCGTCCGCGCATGCGTATGTGGTCCAGCGCGCGGTTGCGGGCGATACGGGCGGCCCAGCCGCGGAACCGGTCCGCGTCGCCGGTGAACCGCTCCAGGTCACGGGCGATCTGCAGCCACGCCTCGGACGTCACGTCCTCGGCGTCGGGCTCGCCGACCAGTGTCCGTACGTATCCCAGCAGCCGCGGGTGCACGGCGCGGTACACGGTCCGGAACGCGGTCTCGTCCCCGTCCTGTGCCGCACGCACCGCGGCGGTCAGCTCCGCGTCGTCCCCCAGCACACGCGCACCCTCTTTGCGCCTAAACCGGCGCCGCTCTCGCGGACCGGGTTCTCGCCGTCGTGGTTACTCAATCGGTGGTTGCGATCTTCAGCCGCGGGCGGTTCGTGGTCATGTGTCCGTCGCGGCCTGGCGCGAATGGCACGTTACGGCCTGAATCCCCTTCCCGTCCATGTCGGTCCAAGATGCAACTAACCCGTGACACAGGAGGGTGTGACAGAAAACGCACTCATGGCGCTGTAGGAAGTACGGGTCGCCGCGCGGCCCGTGCCGCGCGACGGCCGGGGCCTCTCCTGTGGGGGGTGGCGGCCCCGGCCGTTGCTTTGGCTTCTCTCCGACGAGTTCCGATGAGGAGAAGGCCCGGCTCAGGCCGGAGGGGGTGCCATCACCGGGCGGAGGCCCAGGTGGTTGTCGTCGTCCCTGACGTGGGTGGGCCGGCCGGTCAGCATCGCGCGGGCCGCGGGCTCCGGCATGCGGATGACGACCGGACGGGAGAGGGTCGTCTCGCGTACCGCCGTGTCCGTGCGGGAGGTGCGGACCCGGTTGGTGACCTGGGCGACCGCCCTGACGTCCAGCGTGAACTGGACGAGGACCGACTTCGTCTTCGGCTTGTGCACCGGCATCGAGCCGGAGGCGTTCGCCGTGGCGTCGGACGTGCCGCCCGAACCGCCCGTGTTCCCCATCAGCTGGTTGAGGCGGAACTGGTTGGCGTTCAGGACCCCCGCGCCGGCCACGGGACGGGCCGCGCGGCTGTGGTCGGCGGAGCTCTGGCCGTCCGTCTGAGTGGGGCGCAGTGCCTCCAAGTGGCTCTGGCCGATCGTCTCGAAGGACATCTTGTCGCCGACGCCCAGCACCCGGCCGTCGCGCAGCCGCGCGTGCAGGGAGGCACGGAGGTTCCGGCCCTCCGCGCCGGTGGCGTGCACCGGCGGCAGCTCGACCCCGGCGGAGGCGAGCAGCGGCAGGGCGGCGATCATCCACTCGGTGGAGACGGCCTCGTTCAAGGCGTACGCGGCGGCCTGCCCCTTGTCGCCGAAGCGGTTGCCGCCGCCCGCCTGCCGGATCGCGGACATCAGCACCTGCCGTACCTGCGGGGCGCCCTGGAAGCCGTTGACCTGCGCCTCCATCGGCAGCCGTGCCCCGCTCGCGCGCCAGCGGCCCGGGTCGGCCGGGGCGTCCTCCCGGGCGGGGGCGTGCGCGCCCTGGTTCACGAGCGGCACGTCCGCGGCCGGAAGCCGGGCGTGGGAGAGGGCGTCCAGGTCCGTGCGCAGGATGCGGTGGGTCAGCGTCAGGCGGTCCAGCAGGGCGAAGTCCACCCGGGTGTTGCCCCGGTACAGTTCGAGTCTCGCCCGGATCGGCATGCGCATCCTCGCCACCGCCGCCGTGCTCGCGTCCGCGACGGTCTTCATGCCGAGCTGGCCCCTGCTCGCGGTCCCGCTGCGCTTCGACGCACTGGACGAGAGGCCGAGGCCCGCCGCCCCGCCCGTGCTCTTCAACTGTCCCGTCCCGCCGTCGGGTTTGCCCGAGGCCGCGAGGATGCCCTCGGCGCCGGTCGTGGTGCTCTCGTCGTGGGAGGCGGACTGCTGGGCGACGGCCGAGGTGATGTACTCCATGTCCCGCTTGTCGCTCGCCTCGCCCAGGTAATCCCCGTCCCCCGCCCGTTCGACCTTGAAGACCGCCCAGTAAGGGGTCTTGCGGCCGTCGAACAGCTCGACGGTGACCCCGCCGTCCATGGCGCCGGCCAGCAGTCCTGCGGAACCGTCCCGGTCCAGGACGCGCAGCAGGCGCTGCACGTTGTCGTTGCGGTCGTCGAGCTGCCGTCGGGGCAGCAGGGTGTCGGCGAGGTCCTGCTGCCGGCGCTCGACGAGGCGGGCGCGCAGCGCGGCGAGCAGCGGTACGAAGCTGGGCAGGTCCTCGATCATGCCGAACCCGAGCGGCAGTTCGCGGGCCGGCGTCGGGATGACGGGGGCGGTGTGGAAACTCTCCACGTCGCTCCCGTCCCCCGCGGCCGAGGCCGGTTCGGAGGCGGTACGGAAACTCTCCGCGGCCGTGTGGAAGCTCTCCGCGTCGCTCCCGTCCCCCGCGGCCGCGGCCGGTTCGGGCGCGTCCAGACCCAGCTCCCGCCGTATCTCCGCGGGCAGCTGCGCCTCCGTCACCCACACCCCCGCCG
Organism: Streptomyces sp. NPDC059454; assembly: GCF_042749965.1. Lineage (NCBI taxonomy): Bacteria > Bacillati > Actinomycetota > Actinomycetes > Kitasatosporales > Streptomycetaceae > Streptomyces > Streptomyces sp. NPDC059454. Next base: position 39,858 of record NZ_JBHYVC010000002.1, read on the forward strand.
CACCCGGCAGGAGCCGGGAACCCGTCGCCACGTACGGGCCGCCGCCGGTGACCTTCACCTCCGCGACCATGGCGACCCGCAGATCGCACTGGAGCAGGTACAGCGGGGCCTTCTTCGGGGTGTGCGCGTTGCGTTCGACCGTGCCGGACAGGGCGTACGACTGCGCGTCGCCCTCGCTCGTGGTGCGGAACCCCGACAGGCCCTGGGCGGCCAGCCAGGTGCTGCCGTTCTCGAAGCCGGTGGCGCCGAACTGCACCGTGCTGGTGGTGCCCTGGCCCGACTGTCCGGCGGACTGGTGGCCGCCGAGCACGAAGGTCTCGGTGCCCGGGCCCGCGCCCCGGTGCACGAACCTCGGGTTGGCCAGCGCGAGCCGGGTGCCGACCGCGCCGTTGAGGGCCGCGAGGCGGCGCGGGTAGCGGAGGTTCTTCACGACCCAGCCGGAGGACGCGGCCTGCCGCAGCGCCGACTGGATCGACCGTTCGCCCAGCCGTTCCTCGATCGCCAGCCGCGGTGCGAGCCCTTCCGTCGCCAGCGCCGGGTCCTCGCGCATCCGTTTGTTGCGGGCGGCGGCCCTGGACAGCAGCGCGAAGGCGAGGTCCCGGACGGGCTGCCCGTCGAGGGTCTCCACCAGCTGCCAGTCCCGCAGGGCGGTTCCGGCACCCTGCGACGGGTCGAGCGAGGCCAGGTCGCCGATGCCCTCGGCGGCGACGGCGGTGGCGGGTGCGGCGTCCGGCCGGGCCGCCGTGAGGGCGTCCAGCCGGTTCTTCCCGTCCTCGTCGAGCGTGAACTCGGCCGGGGTGAGCAGCCGTACGTCCTGGCTGCCGAGGTTCATGTACGTCAGGGTCTCGGGCTCCGGCACGTCCCGGCCCGGGGCGCCGGGGGTGAGGCCGCGGGCCAGCTTGCGGGGCCGGGAGGTCATGGTGGCCTCCACGTCGAGGCGCAGGGCCGCCCGGAAGGCGCTGGCCGTGTCGGAGCCGTTGGCGACGACGTCCGTACGGCCGGTGGTGCCGGCCTGGTTGCGGTGCGAGCCGGCGCTGTGCTTCTCGTAGCGGGCCGAACCGGTCAGGATGCCGGGGACCAGCCGGGCCTGGCCGAGGACCAGACCGCCGATCGAACGCGAGCTGCTGCGCCCGCTCTGCGCGCCCGCGGCGACGGTCGCGTGGCTGCGCACCGACCAGTCCTTGATGTCCCCCTCGTACTCGGTGCCGCTCAGCTCGCCCTTGACGAGGATCTGCACGTCGTGGGAGTGCATGGTCGTCTTGCGGCGCAGCCGTACCCGGATGCCGGTGGTCAGCAGCTGGTCCTTGTTGACCCGGAGGTTGGTCTCCGAGAGGGCGACCGTCAGCTCGCGGAAGTTGCGCCGTTGGGCCTCGGCGTCGTCGGCGCCGGTGTCGGGGGCGGGCGCGGTGGTGCCGAACGCGGGGAGGTAGCCCGCCAGCCGGGGGTCGGTGGCGAACATCTCCCGGACGGCCCGCAGCATGGGGCCGGTGTCGAGCCGGCTCAGCGCGACACCGGCGCCCTTGCCGCCGTAGGGAAGATGACGCTCGACGTCCTGCTCGTCGCCGTTCTCGTCGGTCGTCCTCGGCTTCCTGACGAAGTCCTCGGCCGTCATGCCGGGCGGCAGCGGCAGCCCGTAGGACCGTGCCTCGTCGGCCCGCAGACTGATCCACACGTTCATCGTGTGCACGGCGACCCGGGTCCCGGGGCGCAGGATGTGCTGCGCGGAGCGGGGGCCCGTGCCCTCCGCGGTGAACCTCACGGTCCCGAGGTAGAGCGCTTTCTCGCCCCGGACCTCCGCGCCCTGCCGGCCGGCGACGCTCTGCTCGGCCACGGTGAAGCGCGCCTTGCGGGCGGCGGCGACCGGCATGGCGGTGCCCCGTACGACGGCCGCGCCCGCGACCGCCCCGACGCCGATCGCCGGGCCCAGGCCCGCCTGGACCGACCGCCCCTTGCCCGCGCCCTCCGCGACCGACGTCTGGCCGTGCTGGTGCGTGCGCAGCTGTGTCCTGCCGGTGCCCCAGGCCGGGGAGAGACCGGTGACCGCGGCGCTCAGCCGGTAACTGCCCGCCGTCTTGCCGTCCTTGGAGTACAGGTCCTCGCCGACCACGCCGTCCCGCAGCAGCCGGGGCAGGTCCTCCAGGACGGTCGCCGTGGAGGTCACCGAGTACAGCCGGCTGCGGCCGGGCGCGCCGGGCGCGGTGAGCGCGGGGTGCAGCACGGAGGCGACGGCGTCGAAGAGCCCGCCGCCGCCCTGGTGCGGGGCGGCCCCGTCGGCCACCGCGACCGGGGCCAGGGAGTCGGAGAGCGAGACGTCGCGGGAGGTGGCCGCGGTCACCGGCCGGGGCGGGGCGGGCGCCTCGGTGCCGACCGGGACCAGGTGCTCGGTCGGCACGCGCTGGGTGAGGGTGCCGGAGTCCCCGAAGGTCTGCGTGTCCTCGGTGCCGTGCTGGTGGATGCGCACCTCGTAGCGCACCTTGCGCTCCACCTCGACCGTGCCCTTGTCGCTGCGCAGCACGCGCGGTTCGGCCACGTTCGTCTGCCGGCGGGACTCGCGGGAGGACTGCCAGGGCTGGGCGTTGACGGTGCCGGCGCCGCCGAGCCACAGTCCCGGGGCGACGGGCGCGAGCCCGAAGGCGAGACCTCCGGCGCCCTTGCCGGCCGAGCTTCCGATCGAAGAGCCCACGGTCGCGGCGGAGTTGTGGTGGATGTCGAGCTTGGTGTCCTTGCCCTCGGGGTGCTCCAGCACGGCCTGCGGCGCCCCGTCGGTGCCCGGCGAGGCGTCGGTCAGCAGGGCCTCGGGCTGGAAGACGGGCGGCCTGTCGTCCGGGGCCCGGCGGATCGTGACGGTGACGTCGTACCACTCCTTGCCGGTGCGGCCCTGGACGGCGAAGGCGCGGCCCTGCCCGAAGAAGCTCTCCGGACGGCCGGCCAGTTCGCCGGCGAGCTCGGCGACCGTGCCGTCGGCGTGCCCGACGACCGCGGAGACCGCGTGCCGGACGAACTCGTGGCCGGTCGGCCCGTACGACGAGGAGAGGCCGCCCGCCTGGAGGCTCATCAGGTACGACGGCAGCACGAAGCCCGTCTCGGTGCGCTCCTCGATGTCCTGCAACGCGGGGCGGGCGTTCGCGGTTCGGGTCCGTCGCACCGCCCGTGAGGTGGCCGCGTTGCCGACGGCCCGCTGGAGGGAGAACAGATGGTGCGGGGCGGCGACGCCGGGAGCGGGCGGGCGCTCGGTGCGGGGCGTCCGGTCCGCCTGCTCGGAGGCGCTGGTCCTGCCGTCCCCTGACTGCTGCTGTGTCCGCACGTCATCAACGTAGCCAGTGGCGGGAGGGGGCGAGGGGTCTTGCCCGACTCCCCTTCCACTCGCCGTTTCCGCTCCACTGGCGCGTCGACTCCCGTACGCCGAAGGTACAGATGAGGGCCCGGGCGGCGCGTCGTCAGCTCCGCTGGAAGAACTCCACCTCCGCCAGGGCCAGATGGCGTCCCGAGGTCAGGCCGACGGGTGAGCTCAGTGTCAGACGTACCGTCTTCGCGTCGCTGATGCCGGTGGGGATCGTCTGCGGGCCCGGCTTGTCGCTGAGGGTGATCACCTTGTCGTGCTTCGTGCCGTCCTCCGCCGTCACCTCCAGGTCCACCTGGAGCGCGCGTGCCTGGCGGGCGTACTTCTCGGGGGACGTGGACGCCCCGTTGGTGATGATCAGGTCGACCAGGCGGAACGGCTTGCGGAAGGTGTAGGTCACCGAGGCACCCGGTCCGGGCGCGCCCCAGTAGCGGTTGTTCAGCCCGTCCGTGGTGTCCCTGGCCGGATGTCCGGGCACCGCGCCGCTCGCCTCGACGTCCGCCGGGGTCACGGGCGTGGCCTTGCCCAGTTTGTCCCGGGTGTCCTCGATCAGGGCCCGTCCGGCGGGCAGCAGCAGGAAACCGGCCGCGCACAGCGCCAGCACCACGGCCAGGATCACGAAGAACCGGAACGCCGAGCCCGAGCCGGCCCGGGTCCGGCGCCGGAACGGCCACACCGTCCGCCACCACGGCAGCGGGGCGGGCTTCTCGGCGGGCCTCAGCTCGGCCGCACAGCGCCGGCAGAACCGGCGCCCGGGCGGGTTGGGCGTACCGCAGGCGGGACACGGCCGCCCCGCCACGTCGTCCTCCACCGCCGTAGGACGTACGACGGGACGGGGGGCCACCGGCTTCGCCGGGAGGACGGGGCGCACGGGGTCGGGGTCGGGGTCGGGGGGTGACGCGGCCGGAGGGCGGGGGGCCGTCGGGGAGGGCGGGGCGGCGGGAGGCCGGGGAGCGGTCGGGGAGACGGTGGGAGCGGCTGCCGCGGGGGGTGACGGGGAGGCCGCGGGCGCCTCCGGCGAGGGGGGCGCGGCCTCCCCGCCGGGAACGGAGGCCGGGGAACCGGTGCGGGAAGCGCCGGGCGCGGAGGGGGGCGGGGGGCTCGTGGTCACCGGGTGGGCGGGAGCGGTGCCGTCGCCCTCGACGGTGCTGGGTCCCTGACCGGTACCGGGCCTGTCGTCGGCGCCGGGCCTGCCGTCGGTACCGGGCCTGCCGTCGGCGCCGGCGCGGGAGTCGGCGGCGTCCGTGGCCGGGGTTTCCTGAGCAGCCGCGGCCAAGAGGTCCGCAGGCACGGCCGGGATGTCCGGGACGCCCGCCTCGTCGTGCACACGGCCCGCGAGCCGGGAGCGCAGCGACGCTCCGAGGGCACGCGCGGCCGACAGGGGCCCGCCCTCCGAGAGGGCTGCCGCGGACACCTCCGGCGGGGTGACGTCCGGGAGGGCCGGGGACGCCGGGACGGCCGGAGGGTCCATGGGCACGGGAAGCCCGGGGAGCCCCGGGACGGCCGCCGAGGGGTCGGTGGGGGCCGGGTCCGCCTCGGGCTCCGTGGCAGTCGGACGACCCGAGCCCGTCGAACCCGTCGAGCCCGTCGAGCCAGCCGAGCCCGCCGAACCCGTCGAGCCCGCCGAACCAGCCGAACCAGCCGAACCAGCCGAACCAGCCGAACCAGCCGAACCAGCCTGCCGCCCCGGGAGGGCCGAGGGCTCCGAACCCGCCGCAGGCGCCGGGCCGGCCGGCGGGTCCGCCGGCTCCGTGACCGCCGGAGGCGTCGGCGTCGTCGGTGCCGCCGGAGTCGTCGGCGTCGTGGCGCGGCTCGGCGCGGGCGGTGTGTCCGACCAGCCCAAGTACGCGCCGCAGTTGCCGCAGAAGTCGTCCGCGGGGTCGTTGGACGCCCCGCACGCGGGACATGCGCGCATGCGTCAGCTCCCTTCCTCGGCGGGCGGGCCGGACAGGACCTCCACCCGGAACGCCGTGTGCACCGGACACATGGCCCGGACGATCTCGTGGACCCTGTCCACGTCCACCGGTGTGCCGCCGGCCGGCCAGACCCGGACCAGCGCCTCTGCGGACGGCTCGGGCGGCAGGCCGGAGCCGGCGGTGCGTGACCACACCGCACCGCCGTCGCCGGTCACGTCGGCGTGCACGCCGAGCGCGAGCCGCAGGGCCTCGGCCAGCCCGCGCCGGGTGCCGCGCCACCGGTGCAGTTCCACCGCGCGGGCGACGGCCTCGCGTCGCCGTTCCACCGGCCACTGCGGGTCGTCCGCGGCGCCCACCCAGGACGCCAGCCAGACCAGGAAGTCGACCGGCGTCACCCGGGGGTCGAGATAGGCGGGCAGGTTGTCGAGGGTCGAGAACACCGGGGCGAGGACGGTGTCGAGCCCGGCGGTGAACCGCTGTGCGAAGTCGTCGTCGGCGTACAGCGCGGGCAGTTGCCCACCGATCGGGTACCTGCTCGGCAGACCGGGTATCGCGGCCCGGCTCATCCCCGCCCCTCCGCCCCGGCCGCCGTCACGACCACCTGGTGCTGGTACGAGAAGACCAGCGCGCCCGCGGACAGGTCGATGCGGTCCGTCGGGGCGCCGCGGCGGCCGGTGACGGGGTCGGCGGGGAACAGCCGGATCTCCTCGACCAGCGCGTTGCCGGTGGCGCGTTGCAGGACGCCGAAGATCTCGCCGTACTGGACGGGCCGCCCGAAGGGCCAGCCGGTGCCGTCCGGGCCGCCGACCAGCGGGTTGAGGTGGCCGAAGAGCGCGTCGAGCGCGGCGTCGCGGACCCGGTCGGTGTCGCCGGGGGCCGCCGAGAGCCGGGCCACCACGGTGACACCCTGGTAGACAGGCGGCTCCACCACGAGCCGGGTGCCGATCAGCCGCCGTTCGTCGAGGCTCGCGGTGATCGCCGCGAGCACCTGGTCCGAGGGGATCAGCTGCTCGAAGCGCAGCCGGTCGTCGCCCTCGTCGGCCACCGCGTCCGGCACCACCAGGACCCGTACCGCACCCGGCGCGTCCGCGGCCGGCAGACAGCGCACCCGGCGCACCGAGGGTGCGGCCTGGCGGCTGATGACCTCGTAGTCCTCGGCGGTCACCGCGCGGTCCTGCATGCGCAGTGCCTCCGGCGCGCGCCGCCTGGCGTTCTCGACGGTCTCCCCGGCCACCCCGCCGCGCGCCGCCTCCCGGTTGGTGACCCGGGCGATGTACGGCACGGAGCTGAGCAGCACGGAGATCGCGCCGCGGGCCACGTTGCCCGCGGGGCCGCCGCCGGTGCGGTAGCGGGCCACCCGTATCCGCGCGCCCTTGGGCGGCACCGCGCCGCACTGCCGCAGCGTGCCGTCGGGTTCGCGCAGCGCCGGGGGGAAGAGGAACTCGCCGGTGGTGGCGTCCACCCGGACGTGCCGGTCGGCGGGGCCGGAGCGGCCGAAGTGCTCCACCACCTCCCAGCGCTGCCACCCCTCGTCGGAGGAGACCTCCACCACGGGCGGCCCGGCGTCCAGGAGGACCGGCGGGCGGCCGAGCCGGAAGGTCTGTCCCGCGACCCCCTCCGAGGTGCCGAGCGGCACGTCGGTCACGGTCTCGGCGTGCTCGACGGACATGGTGCCGCCGACGGTGAACACCTCCGCCTCGCGCACCGTCGGGGACTCCGAGTAGAACGGCTGGCCCGGCTCCGCCTCGGTGACCCGGCAGCGCAGCCAGCCGGCCCGGGTGCCGCCGATCACCGACGCCGTGTGCCCGGCCGGCACGTGCACGACGACCTCGCCGGGCCGGTTCAGGCCGCCGGTGGTGTCGTCGCCGGTCTCGCACGTCCGCCAGCCGCCGCCGTCCCAGGCCTCCCACACCAGCGGGGGCTGGCGCGGGTCCACGCCGATGCCCTCGACGCGGCTGTCCAGGCGCACCGCGACGATGCAGCGCGGCACCGCCGTCGGCAGGCCGAACAGCAGCGCGTCGCCGGGCTCCGGCGTCGTCTGGAAGCAGGGGATGTCGAGGCCGTCGGCGAGCATGCCGGTCCGGTCGCTCTGCTCGCCGGTCTTCGGCGCGGTGACCAGGCGGATCAACTCACTGGGCAGGATGCGCAGTTCGCCGGTGGTGGTGAAGACCACGGGTTCGTCGGACTCGCCGCGCGCGGTGGTCACCTCGGTGCCCGGGGGCAGCGCGACCGTGTCGGGCTGCGGCGCCGAGAGCCAGAAGTCGACGTCGGCGCCGGCCGCGGTCGGCGGGAACAGGCGGATGCCCAGCAGGTCCAGGAACGCGGTGTAGTTCTTGTCCGGGACCCGGTTCAGCCGGTACAGCAGCTGGTCCACGAGGTAGGCGAACGTCTCGATCAGGGTGACGCCCGGGTCGGAGACGTTGTGGTCGGTCCACTCCGGGGCGCGCTGCTGCACGTACCGCTTCGCCTCGTCGACGAGTTGCTGGAACCGCCGGTCGTCCAGGTTCGGGGAGGGCAGGGCCATCAGTCCGCGCCTGCTTCCTCGGCCCCCTCCTCGGAGGGGATCGTGTAGAAGGGAAAGACCAGGTTGCGCCGGTCGTTGGTGGATCGCAGGGTGTAGTGCACGTCGATGTAGAGGGTGCCGTCCTCGACCGCGTCGAAGGCGACCACCACGTCGTCCACCGCGATCCGCGGCTCCCACCGCTCCAGGGCCTCGCGCACCTGCTGCGCGACGCGTCCGGCGGTGGCGCCGTCGCCGGGGGCGAAGACGTAGTCGTGGATGCCGCAGCCGAACTCCGGGCGCATGGGGCGCTCGCCGGGCGCGGTGCCGAGCACGAGGCGGATCGCCTCCTCGATCTCCCGTTCCCGTTCGACCAGGGCGATCCCGCCGGTGGGCCCGACCCGCAGCGGGAACCCCCAGCCGCGGCCGACGAACCGTTCGCTCACACCGCACCTCCGATCATGACGTTCATGGCGCCGGGCAGGACCGTCGCGCCGCACGCCGTCCGGTCGCGTGCCCGCGCGGCCGGCAGCCCGCCGATGAGGACCTGTCCCGAGGTGAGCCCGGCCGGGTTGGGCACGATCACGTTGGCGGGCCCCATGACCGCGTGCTGGGGCATCACGCAGACGTGCAGGCTGCCCACGACGGCGGCGGGGCGGCCGCCGATCAGGACGGTCGCCACCGCCCGCGCGGCGGCGGGCGGCGGGGTGGTGATCCGGCCGCCGTGGTCGGTGGGGTCACCGGTACGGGCTGCGGCTGGCATGCGGCACTCCTCGGAGGATGTCGGAGAGGGACGGCGGACGGGGTCAGTTGATCCGGATGAGCTTGGCCTTGAGGACGCCGAGCAGACCGCCGTCGACGGTGACGCCCGAGCCGCCGGTGACGTTCACGTTGCGGCCGCCGATCTTCACGTCGACCCGGCCCTGGATGTCCACGTTGCGGCCGGACACGCTCACGTCCCCCCGTCCCGCGTCCAGGGTGATGCCCTTCCTGTCGAGCACGACGGAGCTGAGGGGCTGCCGGGCCTTGCCCTTGCCGGAGTACACCGTCAGCTCGATCCGGTCCTGCCGGTCGTCGAGGAACACCTCCATGTGCTCGTCGGCGGTCAGCAGCCGCACTCCCGAGCGACCGGGCGCCCGCGCGTCCAGCAGCTCCACCCGGTGTCCCGAACGCGACACGACGGAACGGCGGTTGACCTTCCCGGTGGTCTTGTCGATCAGCGGCACGTCGTGCGGCGAGGGCTTGTCCACACCGTTGTAGAGCCCTCCGATGACGTACGGGCTGTCCAGCAGGCCCTGTTCGAAGCCGACCAGGACCTCGTCGTTGACCTCGGGACTCACCACGCCCCCGCCACCCTTGCCGCCCCACTGCACGGTGCGCACCCAGTCGGTGACGTACGTGTCGTCCAGCCAGGGGAACTTCAGCTTCACGGCGCCGCTCTCGGCGCCGCCGGGCTCGCGCACGTCGGTCACCACGCCGATCGCCAGACCGGGGATGCGCGGGCCGCGGGAGGGTGCGTTGGCGCCGGTGACCAGGCCGGTCAGGGAGCGGTCCGGGCTGGCGCTCACCCAGACCGTCGTACGGTAGCCGCCGTGCGGTTCGAGGACGTGCTGCACCGCCGTCGCCGTGTACTTGCCGGAGAAGGCCTGCCCGACGTTGCCGAGCGCCACGGGCTTGCCCGCCCGCAGCTTCGGGTTGCCCTCGGCCAGCGCCTCCAGCTCGCCGAATCCGGCGCTCACCTGATCGGCGACCGCGTCCGCGACCGCCTTGGTCTCGGCCTGGGTGCGGTACGGGGTGTCGGTGACCGTCAGCTTCGCCTTGCCGAACCGGGCGGCGAACGCCGGGCTCAGTCCCGGCACCACCGTGTCGCTGTCCACCGAGGGCCGGGCGGCCACCAGCGGCCGCTTCGTGGTGACGTCCCAGCCGCGCACCTCCACCTGCTGCGCCCCGTCCGCGGCCGACAGGGAGGCCCGCAGCGCCAGCAGGTTCCGCCCGTACTCCAGCACCATCGGGTTCCGGGTGGCCGACGTGGACGGCGCGGGCGCGCCGGACGCCTTCTCCGGCCTGGTGAACTGGAGCAGCCCCTGGTCGTCGACGCGCACCTGCGCGCCGCTCTCGGCGGCCAGGAACTGGAGGAAGTCCCAGTCGGACACGTTCGCCTGCGACAGCTGCTGGTAGGTGACCGGCGCGGCCTGCACGGTGCCGCAGGTCAGGCCCGCCCCGGCGGCCACCTTGCGGACGATGGCCGCCGCCGTCATGTTCCGGTACGCCACCACCTTCCGGCCGCGCTGGAGGCGGTGCGCCTTGGAGTAGGCGCGCACCACCGTGAACGAGCCGGTGCGGTCCCGGTCCAGCTCCAGCGCCGTCACCTCGCCGCTGAACAGCCGCTCGCGCGCCTGCCCGGACACCGTCTCCACCGACACCCTCAGCGGGGTGCCGATGGTGATGCCGGTCTTCTGGAGGAACTCGTGGTCGGGGTCGCGGAAGGTGAGCACCGCCGCGTCCGGCAGGCCCACGTTCTCGTCCACCACGCAGTTCACCAGCTGGGCGGCCCAGACCGGCGGGAGTTCGGCGGGCGTCTCCACGATCGGGTCCGCCGCGAAGGACCGGCCGCCCCGTTCCACGGCAGTGCTCACTGCTCCTCCTCACCGTCCGCGTCCCGCAGCCCCGGCACCACCAGTTCGGTGCCGGGCACCAGGGCCATCGGGTCGTCGATCCTGTTCGCCTCCGCGATGACCCGCCAGGCCGTCGCGTCGCCGTACTCCCGCCAGGCCAGCAGGGCCAGGCTGTCGCCCGCCACGACGGTGTGCGTGCTGCGGGCGGTGCGGGCGCCGGAGGTCGGGTTCTGGCCCGCCGGGTCGACGCTCGCCTCCTCGATCGACAGCTGGCAGGTGGCCCGCAGCGGCTTGCCGTCCACGTCGAACAGCGTGTACGACACCGACAGGCTGGAGAGCACCCCGTCGAACGAGGTCGTGCGCGCGGTGCCCCACTCGAACCGCACCCACGGACTGGCCGGCTTCTTGCGGCCGAGGCTCGCCGGGGTCGGCACGCACCCCTTCATCAGCTTCTCCACCGCCTGCTCCACCGAGTTGTCGTGCTTGGCGGTGGCGTCCAGGAACACCTCGAGGCTCAGCGTGCGCGGGCCGCTGCCGACGAACTCGGGCAGCGCCGACTGCCCCGCCATCCGGGACGGGGTGCGCCGCCACTCGGTGGTCTTCTGCAACTGCAGGGTGGAGGGGTTGAACTGGAGGTCCAGCTGCGCGATCGTCCCGCCCGGCTTCGCTCCGACGGAGGCCGGGGGCTCCTTCAGCGTCAGCTGGGCCCTGGCCCGACTGGAGCGGAACACTGTGGACATGCCGGGACTTCCTTTCCGGGGCGGGTGCGGGTGGTGCGGGGCGGGTCGGGAGAGGTGGTCAGGAGGGGCGGGTCAGGAGGGGCGCAGCCCCTCGTAGGCGATCTCCAGGGTCTCGATGGCGGCCTGCGAGTTGCTGGGGTCGAAGGACGGGCCCTGCCAGCGCACCGGCACGATCCCGAACACCTGCCAGCTGATGATCCGGCTGAGGTTCGGCTTCAGCGCCACGATCTCGCCGTCCTTGGGCTCCACCCGCTTCAGCGTCTCGTCCAGCCAGCGGCCGATCTTCGCCGTGTCGGCGGTGACCGGCCGGGTGAGTGTGATGTTCGACCAGGTCACGCGGCCGGGCAGCTGCCAGGAGAAGCCGTTGTTGCCGCCCTCCGCGTAGCTCTCGATCTCCACCTCGGCGCCCATGCCGGAGCAGGTGTTGAAGGCGCCCAGGTCGTTGCCGCCGATCGTGAGCTGGAAGAACACGCTGCTCGCGAAGATGTTGTCCGTCATCCGTCCGTCATCCGTCCGTCATCCGTTCCGTGCCGTGCCCTCAGCGGCGTCCGTCGTAGGGACGGCCCGTACGTTCCCGGCCGCGCCGCAGTTCGGCACGGAGCAGGCGGGCCAGCGGGTCGAGCAGGCGGCGCGCCAGGTCGTCCAGGTCGGCGCCGGGGTTCTGCGGGGAATCGGCCGACCGGTCCGCGCGCTTGCCGTGGCCCTCGGGCACCGCGAGGTCGCCGGCGGCGGAGACCGACGACGAACGGGCGCGCGTCGGCTCCGGCTTGGCCGGTACGGCTTTGACCGGTACGCCCTTGGCCACGGCGAGGTCACCGGCGGGGGAGGCATCGCGCTGGACCGGGGTGGCCGCGCGACCGGTTCCACCGCCTGCCGCCGGTCCCGGCGTCACGGTCCTCGGGCGGACCACGGGGACGGGTCCCGCCGGCGCCGGTGCCGTCGTGGCCGACGGGCCGTGGGCGAGGGGCGCCGTCTGGAGGGCGGTCACGGGGAGGGACCGCGCCGGCGCGGGGGTGACCGCCGTACCGGGAGCCGTGCGGGGCGGCGCGGGCTTGACGACGGGGACGCGCCGGCCGGCACCGGTGCCTCGCGGGCCGGCCGTACCGCCGGCCCCTACCGCCGGGTCGGGTCGCCGCGGACCCGGATCCTGCGGTCGGTGCGTCGTCACGGCCCGCTGGACGTGCGGGGCCGCCGGGGCGCCCGAGGACGGCGCCGGGCGCGCGGGTGCGCCGGTGGGCGAAGCGGGGGCGGCGCCGGAGGTGGCCGGGGCCGTGGTCCAGCGCGCGGCCACGACGGGACGGCCGCCACCGGTGCGGGACGCGGCCGACGGTGCCGCGCCTTCGGGGGTCCGGGTGCTGAGGGTGAGCGGGCGGGCGGGAAGCAGCGCGAGGGTGCGGGGGGCCGCGGGGGCGGAGGGGGTTCCGGGGTGGGACGCGGCGCGGGAGAGGGGGATGGCGCGGGGGGTGGTGGCGGGGGGCGGGGTCGCCGCGGTGCTCCTGGCCGCGGGGCGGGTGGCCCCCGGGCCCCCGGTCGTGGGCCCGGAGCTTCCCGTGTCCCCGGCCGTGGCACGGGCGCCCGTGCTGGCCCCGCCCCCGGCCGGGCTCACGGCACGGGCGACGACGGGACCCGGTCCCGGTCCGGCGGACGCCGACGCGGGGCGTACGGCGTTCCCGGCCGGGCCTTCCGACGTCGGCCCCGAAGACGCGGCGGCCGGGGCAGGCGTCACCGACGGCATGGCCGGCCCGCTGCCGTGAGGGCCGGTGGGACCGGGTGACGGGGTGCTCGGGGTGGTGGAGTGGTCCACGAGGCTGCGCTGGACGCCGACGGTCCCCAGCAGCGGGGCGCCCGCCGTGCCCTCTCCCCGTACCGGGGACGTCCCGGCGGGCGCCCGGACGTCGGACGTCGTACGGGGGGTTCGTGCGCCGGACGCGGTGGCGCCGGGCAGGTCGGCGCTGGGGGGCAGCGCGGGCAGGGGCGCGCCCAGACCGCCGCGGGCGCGGGCACCGGATCGCCGGGGAACGGGACTCGGTTCCGGGACACGGCGGTCGGGGCCGACGCCCGGAGCCGTCCCCCGCACACCGCTGTCGGACGAGGTGCCGGCCGTGTCCTCGGCCTGGCGCTGGACGAGGGGAAGCGCGGGGCCGAAAGCGGGTCCCGTGGCGGGTACGGCGGGATCGCCCTTCGCCAGCGGTGTCGCCGTGGGCGGCAGTTCGGTCAGCGGGGCACCCAACGGCGGTCGCTCGCCCGCACGTCGGGCGGGAGCGGTCGAGGGCGCCTGCGGGCCGGCCGGCGCGGTCGGGGCGAGGTCGGCCGGTCCGACCGGTCCGGATACGCCGGATGCGCCGGAGGCCGTGGCGCCGCCCGGCGCCGGGGCGGTGGCGGTGGCGGTGGCGGGACGCAGGGCGGGGACGCGGCGTACGGGCCCGGTCACGCGGCGGGCGACGGTCAGCCGGGGCCCCACCGGCCGCGGTCGGGCGACCGGGCGGGGCGTCTCGGCGCCGGGGCCCCGGGATGCCTCCGGCCGGCCGTCGCTCCGTTCGGGCGCCGCCCCCGTGGCGGTGCGTCGCACGGACGGCCCGGACACGGACCCGGCGTTCGTACCGTGCCCTCCGGGCGGTGTCCGCGAGGAGGAGGGGGCACCGGAAGCGGGCCGGGTAGCGGTTCCCCCGGCGGACGCACCGGGGACCACGGCGACACGTCGTACGAGCGGAATCGGCGGAGTGGCCGGCGGGCGGCCGGAATCGGCGGGGGCCACGACCGGGGTGGTGCCCGGTGCCACGGCCCGTTGCACGGCGGGAGACGGCGAGGAGAGCACGGCGGGGGACGTCGTGGACGTGAGGCCACGGGTCTGCGGGGCGTTGTCCGAACCCGCCTTGCCCGTATCGCCGCCGCCGTCGTCGGTGGAACGGGCCACCACGGTGTCCGCCCCGGAACCCGTGCCCGCCGCCCGCGCACCGCCGAAGCCACCACGGGACGTCCCCGAACCGGAGGACGCCGGGCCGGACAACTCGGGACCGGAGGCCCCGGAGCCGGAAGACGCCGAACCGGAGGCCCTGGAACCTGAGAACCCCGAGCCGGAAGACGCCGAACCGGAGGCCCTGGAACCCGAGGACCCCGAGCCGGAAGACCCAGGACCCGAGGACGCCGAACCGGACGAACGCACCCGGCGCGCGACCGGCGTGGCCGGCTCCCCGCTGCCCGCACGCGCCGCATCCGGCCGCACCGCGTCCGGCGTACCGCCCTGCGGACCGTCCCCCTCCGCCCGTACCGCACGGAGCAGCAGTGGCCCCCCGCCGGTGCCGGTGGCCTGCGGGGCGGCCGGACGCGTGACCCCCCGCACCAGGCCGGTCGGGGCGTCGGACAGCAGGGCGTGACCGAGGCCGCTGTCGAAGGACGGGTTCTGCCAGGCGGTGAGACCGGCGCGGAAGGAGAGGCCGTCACTCACGCCCAGCGGGGCGCGGGAGACGGTGAGCGGGGGCGCGGCGGTGCGGCGCCAGCCGCCGTCCCAGTCGGCGGGCACGGCGGGACGGCGGCTGGCGGGCACGGCGGGACCCGGGCCGTCGCCGGGCACGGCGGCGGCCGGGACGCCGTTCGCGCCCCGGTCCACGCCCTCGCCGGGCGTGCCGCCCGCCGACGGCCCCGCGGCCCGGCGGCGCAGCCTGTCCCGCCATGCCATGTGCTCAACCGCTTTCGTTCATACGGGTGTTGATACGGGCGATCTCGGCCACCCACTGCTGACGTTCGCCGTGGGTCAGGTCGAGGATCTCCTCGCGCTGCCAGTGGAAGTGGTAGGCGACGTACGCGATCTCCTCCCGGAGCCGGGGAAGCGCGTACGTCACGATTCCCCCAGGCGCCCACCCGAGAGGTCGACCTCGAAGCCGCCCTCGCAGTGCGGACAGGTCACCGCCGCGCGGGTGTGGCCCTCGCTGTTGACGCGGCGGTAGAAGTCCTGGAGGAAGGCCACGTCGGTGGCGTACATCCGCTCCACGACCCCGGCGTGCACATCGGTGATCGAGCCGAGCCGGGTGATCACCTGGCTCAGCAGCACCACGCTCAGATACGCCGGGTTCTCCTTGACCCGCAGGTCGATCTGGGGCCGCAGTTCGTCGCGGGCGGTGGCCAGGCGCATCGTGCCGTGCCGGTGCACCGTGCCCTCGTCGTCCACGTATCCGCGCGGCAGTTCGAACTCGAACTCGGTGCGCAGCCCGTGGTCCTCCCGGCGCGGCGGGGCGGCGGCCGGGGTGGCCGCCGCCTGCTCCGACGCCTGGGCGGGCGCCGTCGCCTGGAGGATCTCCTCCAGGCTGCCCGCCGTCACCGTACGACGCCTCATTCGACGACGATCTCCTCGAACACGATCGTGACGGACTCGGTGGCCGGGGAGGACTCGCCCGCCTTCAGCGACGGGCCCTCCCACTTGGAGGCCCAGCCCTGCAGCAGCTGGATACGGCGGACCGTGGTGCCCTCGGTGTCCTTGATCTCGATCGTGAGGTTCTGGCGCGCGGAGTTCACGGCCCCGTTGTTCAGGGTCTCCTTGATCCAGTTGGTGAACTCGCTGCTCTGGTCGAGTCCCCGGGTGATCGTGATCTCGCCGGCCTGCCGGGCACCCGGCTGCTTGCGGATGATCTGCTTGCCCTCCGAGGTCACCTGCTTGACCTCGACGACATCCTCCTCGACGGTGAACCCGCTGATCTCCTGGATCGATTCGACCAGGTACCCGCCGAGCTGCACGCCGAAGACGTGGGTGGAAAGAGCGTCGCCCGTTGCCATGACTGTCTGTCAACCTTCCCTTGCGGACCCGCGGGTCACTCGTCGATGAGGCTGGTGGTGTCGGAGAACTGGGCCAGCCGGAACACCACGAACTCCGCGGGCTTGACCGGCGCGACGCCGATCTCGCAGACGACCCGGCCCTGGTCGATGGACTCCTGCGGGTTGTTGTCGCGGTCGCACTTCACGTAGAACGCCTCGGCGGCGGTCCGGCCGAACAGCGCGCCCCGGCGCCACTCCTCCTGGAGGAACGCGGTGACGTTGCGCCGGATGCTCGACCACAGGCGGTCGTCGTTCGGCTCGAACACCACCCACTGGGTGCCGAGCAGGATGGACTCCTCCAGGTAGTTGAACAGGCGGCGCACGTTCAGGTAGCGCCAGGCCGGGTCGGAGGAGAGGGTGCGGGCGCCCCAGATCCGGATGCCGCGGCCGGGGAAGGCCCGGATGCAGTTCACGCCGATCGGGTTGAGCAGGTCCTGCTCGCCCTTGCTGAGCCGCAGCTCCAGGTCGACCGCGCCGCGGATCACCTCGTTGGCGGGCGCCTTGTGCACACCGCGCTCGGCGTCGCTGCGCGCCCACACACCGGCGACGTGACCGCTCGGCGGGACGGTGGTGTTGCGTCCGAGGGCCGGGTCGAAGACCCGCACCCACGGGTAGTACAGGGTGGCGTAGCGGGAGTCGTAGCCCGCCTCGTCGTTGCGCCAGGTGCGCACCTGCTGGGCGGACATCCCGGGCGGGGCGTCGAGGACGGCCACCCGGTCGCCCATCTGCTCGCAGTGCGAGATGACGGCGAGCTGCACGGTGCGCACGCCCTCGGCGTCGATGTCACCGCGCTGGTAGGCACCCATCAGGTCCGGCACCGCGACCATGGTGATCTCGTCGATGGTCTCCAGACCGCCGAACCCGGTGCGGGCCGCCGCGTCGCCGACGTACTCGGCGGGGTCGAGGCGGGCCGGCTCGCCGGAGCCGTTCACGGACGGCGCGCCCGGGGCGTCGGGGACCGCCACGGTCTGCGCGGCGGGCTTGGTCTGGCCGGCGCCGCGCTGCTCGGTGACCTCGATCAGCTCGGAGGCGCGGGCCTGGGTGACCAGGTACCCCTTGACGTTCTTGCGGGTGGACGCCTCGTAGGTCTCCACCACCTGGTCGCCGCGGCGGACCAGGACCTTGAAGCGGTCCTCCGGCGGGTTCTCGCCGTCCGCGTCGGCGACCTCCACCGACACCCCGGTCACGCCCGGCCTGGCCGCGATCAGGAAGCCGCCGAGCTCCACCGGCTGCGCGGCCCTGCCGACCCCGCGCGGCCGGCCGTTGTCCGCCGCCGGAGCGGAGGTGTCCTCGGCGGACCCGCCGATGCGCACGACGTACGCGGCGCCGCCGCCGTTGGCGAAGTACCCGTAGACCGCGTGGGCCAGATAGGTGCCCTCGGTGAAGCCGCCGAACAGCTGGGAGTACTGGTCCCAGCTGGTGACCAGCGTCGGCGCGTGGAACGGGCCCTTCTCGGCGAAGCCGACGAACGCGGCGACGGCCGTGCCGACCCCTTCGATCGGCCGGGCACCGGACTGCACCTCCTCCACGTACACGCCCGGGGTGAGGTACGTCGGCATGCTCGCTCCTTAAACGTCCTTGCGGTCACCTGTGTCCAGGCCGAGTCTGCGCGGCGCACCGGACGGGGCGGCAGGGACGTGCGGACCTGAACAGGGGCAGGACCGCTGCCTTTCCGGACCGTCCGTGCTGACCGTCCGGACGGGACCCGGCTCTGCCCCCGCACTGCCCTCGCGGGCCTGGACGCCCCACCGGCCCGCGCGCTGGACTGGGAGGTCGGGGGTTCGTGGAGAGGACAGCGCATGCGTGCCCATGAAGAACCGCAGAAAGCCGGCCGGACAGGCCGTACGCAGGCCCGGACGGCGTCGCCCGCCGAACGGGCCGCCCTTCCGGGCGGTCTGTCCCCCACCGGGATGCCGGCCCTGCAACGCGCCGTGGGCAACGCGGTGGTGGCGCGCATGGTGGAGGAGGAGCGGCACGAGCACAGCGCCGACTGCGGTCACGGTGCGCCGGTCCAGCGCTCGGCGGTGCACGACGTCCTGAGCACACCCGGCCGACCGCTCCAGCCCGCGCTCCGGACGGAGATGGAGGCCCGGCTCGGCGAGTCCTTCCACGACGTGCAGGTGCACACGGGCCCCGAGGCGGCGGCCTCGGCGGACTCGGTGGGGGCCCGGGCGTACACCTCGGGCAGCCATGTCGTCCTCGGCCGGGGCGGAGCGGACAAGCACACCCTCGCCCATGAGCTCACCCATGTCGTCCAGCAGCGCCGGGGGCCGGTCGCCGGCGCCGACAACGGCGCGGGGCTGCGGATCAGCGATCCCGGCGACCGCTTCGAGCGCGAGGCCGAGGCCAACGCCCGCCGGGTGATGGCCGGGCCGGCTCCGGTGCGCACCGCCGGCCCGGAGCACCCCGCCGCCGCCGTCGAGGGGGCGGCGGTCCAGCGGGCGGTCCTCGTCGGCGGCGCGGAAGTGGCCGATCCGGCCCGCGTCGTCCAGGACGCCGGGCTGGACTATCTCCTCACGGACACCGGCCGGCTGGTACTGCGCCACGCGCCGAGGCTGACCGCCGACGTGCCCCTGCAGGCGAAGGACGCCGAGGCCCTCGTCGTCGAGGTCGAGCGCATCGCGGCGATGATCGACCTGGTCCACTCCATCAACAGCAGCGGAATCCTGGGGCGGAGGACCCTGTCCCGTCAGGGGACGGCCTTCACCGGGTCGAACGACGAGGGGGACAGGACCGCGTTGGCGGTGAACGTGCTCGACGCGCGCGGGGGCGGTTCCGCCGCGGACATCCGGAACGTGGTGGACGATTCACTGACGGCGCGCGACCGGGGCAGCTTCAGCGTGGCCATGGAGCGTCCCGTGGACGACGACATGATCCTCGACGAGATGGCCGGGGACGTTCCCGGCGCCGCGCTGAGCGAGGCGGAGCTCGCCGAGGTCCGCGAGGCCGCCGGGGGTGACGAGAGCATGTTCCGGATGCTGGCCTCGGCCGTGCTGAACAACAAGAAGGCCGGGCTGCTCTCGGACTCCCACGCGGACACGGTGGCCCGGTACCGGTCACTGCTCCAGGACCGGACCCAGAACACGGCGATGGCGATCGTCAGCAGACCGGGGGCCGGCGTCCTCACCAAGGGCCCGCACCTGGGGACCTACGAGTCCGACGTACCGTCCGACCGGATCCCTCCCGGCCCGGGCGGGTTCACCTCCCTGGTGCTTCCCCAGTGGTTCGAACCGTACGGACCGCTTCTGCTGATCAGGGACTGGCCGGCGGGCGTCGCGCTGAGGTTCACCGGGAACCGGCAGATCACCGCGCACTACCGCGCCAAGGGCACCGACTATCCCGTCACCGTCGACGCACCGGACTACGCCGCCGAGATCGGGACCCAGCTGCAGAAGTTCCAGGTGATCGCCACCCACATCCTCAAGACCGCGAGCCTCTGACGGCCCCGGCGCCTCACGCGCCCGCGGCCTCCGCCATGTACGGCCCGAACTCGCTCTCCAGGACCAGGCGTCCGAGCTTGCGGTACTCCTGGGCGACCGCGGTCACCGTCTGCCGCATCGTGAGCGGGCTGCCGGACTCCGCGGCGAGGTAGGCCGCGGTGACCGCGCAAGCCCGGATGGAGCCGCCGGCCAGTTCGAAGCGGTCGGCGCAGAAGGCGAGGTCGAGGTCGTCGGCGCGGGGCAGCCGGTCGCCCAGGCACCGGTCCCACAGGGCGAGGCGCTGGCCGGTGTCCGGCATCGGGAAGTCCGCGACCACGTCCAGGCGGCGGGTGAACGCCTCGTCCAGGTTGGCCCGCAGGTTGGTGGTCAGCACCGCGATCCCGTCGAACGACTCCATGCGCTGGAGCAGGTACGCCGACTCGATGTTGGCGTGCCGGTCGTGCGCGTCCTTCACCTCCGAGCGCTTGCCGAAGATCGCGTCGGCCTCGTCGAAGAGCAGCACCGCGTTGACCGCCGACGCCTCGGTGAAGATGCGCTCCAGGTTCTTCTCGGTCTCCCCGATGTACTTGTCCACGACCGTGGACAGGTCCACCACGTACAGGTCCATGCCGAGGTCCGCGGCGACGACCTCGGCGGACATGGTCTTGCCGGTGCCCGACTCGCCGGCGAACAGCGCGATGACGCCGCGTCCCCGGCCGCCGCCGGGCCGCATCCCCCACTGTCCGAGCACCTGCTCGCGGTGGCGGGCGCGCAGCGCGAGTTCCCGCAGCCGCCGGTGGGTGGTGGGCGGCAGCACCAGGTCGTCCCAGCCGACGCCCGGCTCCAGCCGCCGGGCGAGCCGGTCCAGTCCCGCGCCGTTCTGGGCGCGTACGGCGACGCGCAGGTCGTCCGGCCCGACGGGACGGCCGTCGAGAGCCGCCGTACGCACCGCCGCGTCGGCGGCCCGGTGCAGCTGCCCGGCGTCCAGCCGGTGCGCGGCGACGGCTTGCGCGAGCTCCTCGACGTCACCGGCCAGAACGGCGTCGGCGGGGGCACGGCGGGCGGCGGCACCGGTCACGACGGGTTCGCCGGCCGCCCGGTCGAGGAACCCGGCGGCACCGGTCACGACGGGCTCGCCGGCCGCCCGGTCGAGGAGCTCCGCGGCACCGGTCACGGCAAGACCACCGGCCGCCCGGTCGAGGAGCTCCGCGGCACCGGCGGCCGGGGGAAGGTCCTCGGCCGCACCGGCCGCACCGGCCGCCCGGGTGAGCGCGTGCCGCCAGCGGGCGGCCTGGCGGTCCGGGGAGGGGGCCGGGACGGTCAGGACGACGGGGGTGTCGGCCGCCCACAGCGGGTCCCAGCCCGTCGCGCCGTGCGTGAACAGGGGGATGCCCCGCAGTCCGGCGCAGAGCGCCCCGAGCGTGCGGGCCCGTTCGGCGGGTTCGCCGGGCAGTGCCGCCAGCGGGCCGAGCACCACACCTGCGCCGGTCAGGCGGGCTTCGAGGGCGATCACCCGGGCCAGCGCCGGCATGTCGGCCGGGCGCCGGGCGAGCGCCGCCGTGTCCAGGACGAGCGGGCGCAGGCCGGCCAGGCGCAGGGCCGCGGTGGCCAGTCCCTCGGCGTCGCCGCCCCGGCTGCGCAGATGGACGAGGCCGACACCGGTGCCGGCCGCGGCCGCCGCCCGGTGGACCTCCGCGGCCTCGGCGGTGGGGTCCTCCCGGACCTCGCCGAGCACACCGGTGAGCCGGGCGTCGGGCTGCGTGCCGCCCAGGAGGTGGCCGGTGACCCGGTCGGGGACCACCAGGACGCGGGACAGCGGGGGCCGTTCCGGTTCGGTGACCTCCACCAGGCCGTGCGTGATCAGCGGGGCCCCGGGGGCGAGGCGGAACCGGGCGGGCGACGCGCCCCCGAGTCCGCACAGCTCCAGCGCGAGCCCGACCGTGGGCCGACGGCGTGTCAGGTCGTCGTTGAGGTAGCCGTAGAGCCGCTCGAACCGTGCGTCCAGGTCGGGCGCCAGGGCGATCAGCAACAGGTCCAGGTCGAGCGACGACAGCCCGAACCGCCGGGCGAGCGTGCCGAGGACGGAACGGGCCGGCGGCTGCCAGGGCCCCCGCGCGGGTACGTCGAGCCCGCCCGGCCCGTCCAGGATCCGCGCCACCGCCTCCGGCGTGAGGTACTGGCCGCGGTAGGGGTCGTCGGGATCCGGATCGGCGTCCCGCCGCACCGCCACGGCCTCCCGCACCCGCCTCTCGACCGCCCCGAGCCGCACCCAGAGGACGTCGGGAGCGGCGGACGGGGCAGTGGCGTCACCGTCCCGGACCGTCTCGCCGCCCGCTCCCCCGGCATGGTCGCCGTCGAGCGCGGGTTCCACGGTGTGCGTCACGGCTGGCGGTCTCCCTTGCGGCGGCGTCGGGCCGGGGCCGGCGGGCGTTCCCGCGGGCCGGTGAAGCCGTCCGGACCGGGGTCGCTGACCTCCGTGTAGCGCAGCCGGCGTCCCGGGCTCGCCTCCTCGCCCTGGCGGGCGGCGGCGGAGCGCACGACGAGGCCTTCGGTGACCGGCGGCGCGACGACCCTGGTCACCCCGGCGAGCGGCGCCCGCACCCGGACCCCGAGGGACGCCTTCAGCTCCCCGCCGAGCGCCGACCACACATCGGCGGCGGCCGGCGCGTCCATCCCCGTCCCGGAGGTGTCCAGGCCCACGGTCAGGCCGAGTTCGGCGAGCGAGCCGGTGAGCAGCCCCGAGGGCAGCACGTCGTGGGCCACCAGAGTGCCGAGCACCTGGGACAGCAGCCGGTGCTCGTCCTGCGGGCGGCTCGCCCACGCCGTGACGAGGTACGTCAGATGGAACCAGCGCGGCGGGGAACGCCGTGCGACGAGGTGCCCGTCCTCGTCGTACACCTCCCCGGCGCCGGCGCCGCGCCGCAGGGCGTCCTCCCGGATGTCGTACAGGAAGACGCAGACGGTCGGGGCGCTGCGCCGCGCCGCCCAGTCCCGGGTGGGGGCGTCGAAGACCACGTCGATGCCCGACGCCTCCAGACCGCTCCCGGCGAGCAGCCGGCGCAGCCCCTCGTCGACCTCGTGGATCACCGGCGGGTCACCTCGTCCGGCGGCTGCACGCTGCCGTTGACGACCAGGAAGTCGGTCTTCACCGGGGAGAATCCGGGGCCGCGGGCCGTGATGACGCGCGGTCCGGTCTGGTCCTTGGCGAGGATGAGCAGCTGGCCGGTGAACGTGCCGTTCGCCAGCGGGACGGTCGGCGCCGCCGCCGCGGTGATCCCCGGCTTCCACGTGAACCGCACCGGCGCTCCCGGCGGGAAGTCCTTGCCGCGCACGGAGGTGACGAAGCCGGGCTTGCCGATCTCCGGCACCGCGACGATGCGCGGCTGGAGGATGCGCAGCCGCTGCCGGGCGGTGTTGTCGTTCCTGTCGGCGTCCGTGCCGGTGGTGGTGAGCACGCCGGTGACCTGGCCGGTCATCGCCTTCTTCGGGCTGAGCACGACCCGTACGACGGTGCTCGCGCCCGGCGTGAGGTCGGGCAGCGCGCATACCCAGTTCCGGTCGCAGCCGGCCGGGCGCCCGCTGTTGGGCAGGCCGGCGGGCAGGCCGATGCGCAGCCGCAGTCCGGTGGCGAGCGCGTTGCGGCCGTTGCGGACGGTGTACGTCACCACGACGCGCCCGCCGACGTAGCCGGGGTTCGGCTGGGCGGTGACCCGCACGCCGGGACCGGCCTCGGGCTCCTCCGGCTCCGGAGGCACCGTGGGAGTCGGCGTCGGGGCCGGGGGCGCGGGCGGCGTGGGAGTCGGGGGCGCGGGCGGTGCAGGCGTGGGAGTGGGAGTCGGCGTAGGCGTGGGAGTCGGCGTGGCCTCGGCCACCGGCACCACGGTCCGGCCCGCGTTGTCGCTGGGCCGCGGGTCGATGACCGTACCGGTGACCAGCCAGTCGACCGGCGCGTCGCCGGGGACGACTCCGGTGAGCGTGACGTCCACCGGGACGGTGCTGCCGGGCTCCACCACGCCGAGGTCGCACTGGAGGGAGGCCGCGTCGCAGGTGTCGCCGGACCACCTGATCCGGGTGACCCGCACGCCGGCCGGCGGGGCGATGGTCAGACGGGTGCCGGGGGAGGCGGCGGGGCCGTTGTTGACCACCTCGACGGTGACCGTGGTGGTGTCGCCGACGGTGACCCGCGGGGTGGTGCCGGGTATCCGGACGGCGAGGTCCACGGACTGCTGGACGGCGGGTTCCTTCTGCCGGCCCGCGAGACCGGCGGTGAGCGCGGTGACGTCACCGGAGGCGATGTCGAGGTGGCTCAGCTTCTCGGGGCTGTTGACCGCGACCTCGGCACGGGAGCTGAACACGAGCCCCTTGCCGTCGGCGGTCCAGGCGGCGTCGCGGGGCTGGTGCGGGCCGGTGACCGAGGTGTCCGGCAGCTCCCGGCCGCAGGCGCCGGGCAGGCCGCGGGCGGCGGCCGGCAGCAGCACCCGGCAGGTGTCGCCGGTCAGGGAGGTCAGCAGGATGCCGTTCTCCTCGTCGATCCGGCCGGCGCCGTTCTTGCGGTTGAAGGCGATGCCGCGGCCGTCCGGGGAGAACGCGGGGCTGTCGTCGATGACCTCGCAGTCGCCCGGGCAGTTCTCGGCGCTCAGGTCGGTCTGCCGGGACGGGTCGGTCTGCTGGAGCAGGTCGGCCACCGGCACGGTCCACACGTGCTTGTTGCCGCCGGCCCCGTTGATCTCCTCGGCGCGGGTGAAGGCCAGGGTGGTGCCGTCGGGGGACCAGGTGGGCTGGGCGTCCCGGCCGGTGAGCTCTCCGGCCGGCGGGACGACCTCGCCGGCGATCTTGCCGTCGGCGACGTCCGCGACGAGGATGCGGCTGTCTCCGCCGACGACGCCGGGCGAGGTCCGGGTGAAGGCGAGGTACTTGCCGTCCGGGGAGAACGTCGGGTCGGTGTCCCAGTCCGTGTCGGCGCGTCCCGCGAGGTTCATGGGTGCCGCGTTGGAGCCGTCGGCGTCCACCGTCCAGATCCGCTGCTTCCGGCGTCCCTCGTCGTTGGTCTCGAAGCGGGTGACGACGATCCGGCGGCCGTCGGGCGTGTAGCTCTGCCGTTCGGTCCACGGGTCGTAGCCGGACCCGGGATCGAACAGCGGGTCCTTGGTGGGGTCGATGTTGGTGTCGGCCTTCGGATCCTCGTTGAGGATCGTCAGCCCCAGGTCGCGGGGGTCGGAGCCGTCCGTCCGGACGTCCTGGAGCGTCACCGTGTGCGGGCCGGCCGCGGAGGTGCGCTCGACCACCGCTTTGCCGCCGTCGAGGGAGCCGAGCCAGGTGGGCGAGAGGACGTCCCGGTTCTCGTTGAGCACCAGCGAGGGGACCCGGTCGGAGTGGGCGGTGGACCGGAACACGTGGTCCCAGTCGCCCTCGCACTCACAGGTGGTCTCGGGGCTGAGGAACACCAGGCCGTCCCCGTCGGGCAGCCACGCTGCCCCGTGGGCACGCCAGCCGGCCCGCGCGCCCCCGAACAGCGGCTCGTCGGCCGTCCCGTTCGTGATCCGCAGCCGGCGCACGGGCTGCCCGTTCTCGGTCGTGGTGACGGTGTACGCGATCCAGTCGCGGTTGACGTCGTCGTCGACCGGGTTCCACGCCGGTTCGGAGGCCGTGCCGTTCGCGGGGTCGGTGAGCCGGGTGGCGATGCCGTCGTACAGGTCCCGTACGTAGATCTGCCGGCCGGCCGACGAGTCGACGTCGGAGGCGTACGCGATGCGCTTCCCGTCGGGGGAGACCGTCGGGTCCTCCTCGTCGGCGTTCGGGGTGTTGGTCAGCCGGGTCAGACCGGTGCCGACGGTGCCGTCGGTGCGCACCAGCCACAGGTCGCGCTGCGTCCCGCCGCCCGCGGCGGACTCGGCCGCGTCGAACACCACGAACCGCCCGTCGAACGTCAGTTGGGGGTGCGCCGCGTCCATGCCGGTGGTGAGCCGCCGTACCGAACCGTCGGCGGCCCGCAGGTAGATCTGCGGTTTCTTCTCGTCGCGGCGGCTGGCGAAGACCAGTTGGTCGCCGAGGGCGGACGGCTGCACGTCGTAGTGGGCCGGATCCTTGTCGAACAGTGCGGTGCTGGAGGTGGTGGTGGTGACCTGGCCGAGACTGCGGTGCCCGGTACCGGCGTACGCGATCCGGGTCTGGGCGGCGTCCGCCGCGGCCGTCGCCCGCGGTTCGGCGCTGCCCGGACCGGCCGCGGCCGTCACCCCGAGGAGGGGGATGACCAGCAGCAGCGACATGCCGAGTCTCCCCAGGCGGTACCGCCCGCCGGAGCCAGCGGTTTCCATCACGGTCCCCTTCGCAGTCTGGTGCGGCATCTGGATGTGCCCTCGCCACCGTGCACCGGCCGCGCGCACGGCGGCAGGGCGGTGGGGCCGCACCCGGGGGAAGCGCGGGGTGTGCTTTCGGGCAGCGCGGGGTTCCCCGGCGTCGTCGGCGGGGTCGCCCGGCCGGGCCTAGATCAGCCCGTTGCGCAGCGCGTAGCCCACGGCGTGTGCCCGGTTGCGCAGTTGCAGCCGGGTGATGACCTCGTGCAGGACGTTCTTGACGGTGCGTTCGGAGTACGAGGTCTTGCGGGCTATCTCCGCCGTGTCCAGTCCCTCCGACACCAGGCGCAGCATGTCCGCCTCGCGCGTGGTGAGGGTGGACAGGGACAGGGCCCCGGGGTCGAGCGCGGAGCGCTGGAGGCTGCCGACGTGGTGGAGCAGGTCGCCGAGCAGGTCGCCGGGCAGCATTCCCTCGCCGTTGCCCGTCGCCAGGACCAGACGCAGCAGCTGGTCCTGATCGGCCTCGGCGCGGCGCAGCACGGCCGCCACACCGCACTCGATGACGCGTTGCAGCCCGCCGGCCCCGAGGGTGCCTATCACCAGGCCGGTGCGGGTGGCGCTGTTGTGCCGCAGCCGGTTGAGCAGGGCGGCCACGTCGTCGTCGACGGTGTCGACCACCACCAGTGACACCTGGGCCGAGTCGGCGTCGTCGGCGTCGACCAGGTCGATCTCGGGGCGGTGCCGCAACTGCTGGACGACGCCCATGCGCAGCACGGGGTCGGCTGCGTAGACGGCCAGGGTCATTCGGACGGGACGCTCGGAACGGGAAGTGCGGTGGACCGAGCCGGCCCGGACGAAGTCACGGGGTGCGGTGTCGGACAGGTCAGGTCTGTTCTCTTCTACGCGGAGCATGGCTACCTGTTTCAGGATTCGGTGGGGGGTAAGGGATGCAACGTGAGGCGATCACGGGAGGGGTGGTGCGCGGGAGGCGGCTCGCCACATTAAGGACCCACCATTACAAGGGAGTTGACATTGGCTTGCCGGGCAGCGTCACTGCCCGCGCGTTGCCCTCGCGTTCCTGGCCGCGTTCCCGGGCGCGCTCCTACGGTGAGGGCGTGACGCCTTCCACAGCCTCTTCCGGTCCCGGTGCGCCCGGCCTCGACATCCCGGCCGTGACGGTGACTCCGGGCGACATCGCCACCACCACCCTGACGGTGCGCAACGACAGCGACATCGTCGAGGCGTACGACCTGAGGGTCGTCGGGGACTGCGCCGCCTGGACCACGGTGGAACCGGCGCGCGTCTCCCTGTATCCCGGCACTTCCGAGACGGTGACGCTCCGCCTGGAACCGCCGCGCTCTCCGGAGATCCGGGCCGGTGAGATGCCCCTCGGCGTGCGGGTGCTGCCCAACGAGCACCCCGACGCGGTGCGGGTCCTCGAGACCACCGTGCACATCGGGGAGTTCCACGAGCTCAAGACCGAACTGTCCCCGCGCCGTCGGCGCGGCTGGCTGCGCGGCCGCTACCGGCTGGCCGTACGCAACCAGGGCAACACCGCCGTGCAGGTGCGCTTCACCCCCGGGCAGGCGGGCGAGGAGCTGGGGTTCGCCTTCGCCCCGGCGCAGCCGAAGCTGGAGCCCGGCGAGTCGGCGGAGGTCGGACTGCGGGTCCGTACCGCCAGGCCGGTGTGGTTCGGCGACCCCGTGGTGTGGCCGTTCACCGTGGACACCACGGAGACCGGCGACCAGGAGGAGCCGGCGGAGACCCGCTGGGACGATCCCGTCGTACGGCCGCCGCTGGACGCGGAGTTCGTGCAGATCCCGATCTTCCCCAAGTGGCTGCTGATCCTGCTCGCCGCGCTGCTCGCGCTGCTGCTCGCCTGGTTCACGCTGGTCCGCCCCGCGGTGCGCAGCGCCGCCGAGGAGGCGGCCACCGAGGCGGTCCAGCCGCGGCCGACGCCGGCCGGGGAGCAGGAGGCCGCCGGGGAGTCTCCCGGCACCGGCGCGGACAATCAGCCTGGAGGCGGCGGCCAGGAGTCGGGGGCGGGGACCGGGCCGGGAGCGGCCGGACCGGGCGGCGACGGGAGCGGCTCCTCGGTCGGGGACGGCACCACGGCCGGCGGCCAGCAGAGCTCGGCGACCATCGACCTGAAGACGGGCACCGGGGCGACCAGGACCGGTACCTACAAGGTGCCCGAGAACAGCGTCTTCGGGGTCACCGACATCGTCGTCGCCAACTTCCAGGGCGACGAGGGCGTGCTGACGATCAGCTTCGGTGACCGCAAGATCACCACGATCGCGCTGGAGACGTTCCGCAACCAGGACTACCACTGGGTCACCCCCATCAAGATCCCCGAGAACGACACGGTGACCATCAACGTGACCTGCGCGAAGCCCGGTACGCCGGCCACGGGTCGTCAGGCGTCGGAGTGCCACGAGGTCCTGAACGTGAGCGGAGTACTCAGTACCACCACGCAATGAATCGGATGTTCTACTTCCGAACTCATCCTCAATCAGTGGTGACTACATCCGTAAATCCTCGAACGCCTTTCGGCCTGAAACCGACAACCTTGGTCTCAAAACCGGCATCCGACCCCAGGGGCCCCGTAGGGCACGGACCTCTGACGGAGTGGTGACGTGGGGGGGGGGGTACGGGGTTGAGCCCCGCCAGGGGGACCGGGGGGGGGGGGGGGGGGGGCCGCGCCCCGCCCCCCGACCCCCGGGCGCGCACACGGGGGGGGGGGGGGGTA
>NZ_JBHYVC010000002.1:68245-255461 GCF_042749965.1 Streptomyces sp. NPDC059454
CCCGTAGGGCACGGACCTCTGACGGAGTGGTGACGGGGGCGGCGGATCACGCGATCCGCCGCCCACGTGCATCCGGCGAGGGCGGGTGCGGGCACCCGTCACCGCCGCCGTCACCGCCGTCGCCGAACGGGCGGGCGGGCGGCGAATGGGCGACCGCGGGTCACACGAGTACGGCTACGGGCGCTCGGCGCCCGGGTTCTCGGGCTTCCCCGTGCCGCCGCCCGTGCCGCCGTCCGAGCCGCTGCCCGTAGTGCCCGAGCCATCGCCCGTGCCCGCGGTGCCCGAGCCCGCAGTGCCCGAGCCATCGCCCGTGCTCGCGGTGCCCGAACCGCTGCCCGAGCCATCGCCCGCGGTGCGCGTGGCGTTGCCGCTCGGGACGCCGGAGGGGGCGTTTCCGGACCGGCCTGCCGGATGGTCGTCCTTCTTCTCCGGCTCCCGGGTGTCGGCGGGCCGCTCCTCGGCCCCCGCCGCACCTTCCAGCCGCTCGGCGCAGTAGGCGTCGACGTTCGCCGCGCCGCCCGCCGCCTCCGTCAGCCGCTCCCAGGCCGTCGAGTCCAGCGCCTTGCCACGCCCCTGGACCTTTTCGTAGGCGCGGCAGTGGGCCTCGGTCTCCCGGGCGGCCCCCGGGAGGCCCGGCCGGCCGGTGCCGGCGCCGGCGCCCGGGCCCGGGCCCGCGGAGCCTCCGGCGGACGGACCGGTGGCGCCGGACGAGGGGGTGTGGGTACGCCTGCCGTCCTGCGCCGGACCGTCCGTGGAGGAGCCCGTCGCACCGATGCCGGCGACCGCGACCCCGCTCAGGGTGAGACCGGCGACCACCACGGAGAGCGTGGCCTTCAGCGAGTGGCGGCCGAACCGGCTCTCCCGGGTCCGCCAGTCGTCCCGGCGCCGGGTGCGCGCGCCGTGCGCCCCCGCCTCCCGGGCGGCCAGGAACGCGGCGACGGCCCGCTGCTCGGCCCCGGCGTCCACGCCGCGCCGGATCAGCGCGGCGGCGAGCAGCGCCTCCAGGTCGGCGGTGTCGACGATCCGGCGCCCACCGGTGACGGGATCCGGACCGATGTGCCCGGACGGCGCGCCCTCAGGGTGCACACGCCGACGGCCGGCCGGCCCGCCGTCGTTCTGCCGTTCACCCATGTCCGATCCCGTTCCTGCTCGTTCCACCTGATACACGCTGCCGACGCGGCCCGTCCGACCCGCCACGCACGTGCGGGCCGGACGCGTGGCCGTTATCGCCCGGACCGACGGATACGTTCCGCATGTCCGGCCCGTTCAGCCGGCGGCCCCGGGGGCCGTCGTGGACCGCCGGGTGCGGACGGTCCGGGTCGCACGTCGCCGCGCCGCCCGCCGTGTCCGCCGCCCCGGCCGACGTTCATGTCGACTCACCCAGCGTCCGCGACGCCTCATCCGTCACACTCTCGACGCCGAGCTGCTTCGCCAGACGCTTCAGACCCCGGTACGCGGCCGTCCGTACCGCGCCCGGCCGCTTGCCGAGGACACGGGCGGCGGCGGGGCCGTCGAGGCCGACGACCACACGCAGCAGCACGGCCTCGGCCTGGTCGCGCGGCAGCCCGCCGACCAGTTCGAGGGCGTACTCGGTGGACATGGCCTCCATGGCCTGGTCATAGGTGCTCTGCGGTCCGGGCAGGTCCAGGACGTCCTGTTCCAGCGTCGACGGCCGGGGCCGCACCCGCTGCCGGCGCAGATGGTCCAGCGCCCGGTGCCGGGCTATGGTCGCCGTCCAGCCCCGGAACCCGGCCCCGTCGCCCTTGAACCTTCCCAGGTCGCGGGCTATCTCCAGCCAGGCGTCCGACATCACGTCCTCGGCGTCGTCCCCGACGAGCCCGCGCACATAGGCGAGCAGGCCGGGCTGTACGAGCCGGTAGGCCACGGCGAAGGCGGCCTCTTCCCCCTTCTGGGCCCGCGCGACGGCCGCGCCCAGCTCCCCGTCGTACGCCTGTGCGCGGCGGGGTTCCCCTCCGTGGCCCAAGAACTGTCCTCGTCCGTACCGAGCGCGTGGCGCATCGCTATCGCTTGGCGTGAGCACGTCCGACGGTGCCCACACCCCCACGGTCATCAGCGTCCGGCGCCACGAAAGTGTCACAGCTCGTCACACACCTCATGCGGCACATGCGAGCGGGCCGGCGCGGTCCGGGTCCACCGCGGGCCGCCGGCGCGGGGCCGTCCCCGGGCGGGCCGGCGTCCCGGGCCGCCGCTCCCCGTCCGGACCGTTGCCCCCATCCGGACCCTTGCCCCCACCCGGACCGCTCCCCCGCCCGGACCGCTCCCCGCGTCCGTCGCGCTTGCCCACGGCGGGAATCCCCATGCCGCTCCGCCCGGTGGTCAGGCGGCTCGCCGGGCCCGCCCGTGCAGCACCAGGTAGAAGGTCTGCAGCGATTCCTGCGGGCCGCCCGCCTCGAACCGGTTGTGCACCTTGCCGACCGGGTTCCAGATCCGGCCGTCGGGCATCCGGACCCCGACCGGCTGGCCGAAGTACGCGCGCTGCCGCTCGTCGAGGTCCACCCACACCCCGCCCGCACGGCGCACGAGCACCTCTCCGACGTAGGCGCCGAGGCCGAACAGCGTGTCGTGCGCCCGCTCACGGTCCGCCCCGCCCTTGCGGAGCCCGTCGACCAGGGCGTCGACCAGGCGCAGGCTGGCCACGGAGTAGTCCAGCGGAAGCCGGCCGCGGGCGGTCGCGCGGGCGACGAAGGCCGCCGCGCACGGCCGCATCCGTCCCGCACCCGGTACCCGCCCGTCCACCGCCCCCATGCGGCACCACCCCTCAACCCGGCCTGTCGGGACACCCGTTCGGATCCCCCTGAGAACCAAGCGGCCGTCGGACCGTGACCATCACGGGTCACGGACGTGGCGATCACCACACAGACGACCCACAGGACGCATACAACCTTTCGTTCTCTCGTACGTCCGTGAGGGCCCCTCGGGGGATGTACGGGTCCGGTGACACCGCGTGTGATGTTTGGCCCGCGCTCGGCGCTGGAGGAGTGCCACCTGTGGGACAGGTGGTGTCCATGTACTTCCTCTAGGGGTGGGTTAGTTGAGTCCTCGCAGGACCCATGCGTACAAGCCGATCAGCCTGAAACGGCGGGCCTGGCTGACCGTCGGAGCCGTCGTGCTCAGCGGCGCGGGTGTCGTCACGTACGCGGTGGCCGGTCCGTCGTCCGCGCCGGCCGACCCGCGGGAGAAGGCCCGCGAGCCGAGCATCCACACACTGGAGATGGAGAACCGGGGCGCCGGCCGCCGAGGGCTCGACCGGCAGACCACGGAGCGCTTCAGCGCGGTGCTGGTGACCTGGGACAACCCGGAGGCGGACGCCAAGGGCACGCCCGAGGTGCGCACCCGGGACCTGGAGACCGGCGAGTGGTCCGGCTGGCAGAAGCTGGAGGACGAGCCGAACCAGGCCGACGGCACGGAGGGCGAGCGGGCGGCGACCCGCGGCGGTACGGCGTCGGTGTGGACCGACGACTCCGACGGCGTCGAGGTGCGCGTGGTGAACGCCGACGGCGCCCAGGCGGGCGGCCAGCCGGCCGGGATGGACGTCAAGCTCCTCGACCCGGGCACGGAACCCGAGGGCGCGCCGACGGTCGCGGCCATGGAGCCGGCCGCGTTCCTGGCGGAGACCACGGCACCGGTGACCACGGAGCCGACGGAGACGCAGCCCCCCGGGCCGGCGGAGACGCAGACCACCCAAACGCCGTCGGAGCCGCCCGCCACGGAGACGGCCACGCCCACGGACACGGCGTCCGCGGAGCCGACCGGCACCCCCTCGGAGACGGCCACGGACACCGCGTCCCCCGAACCGACGCCCACCGTCCCCGAGCCCCGCCCGTCGACGGTCGTGAAGCCGCCGGTCATCACGCAGGCCGAGTGGGGCGCGTCCACGGACTACGACGGAACGCCGAGCTACGGCACCGAGATCAAGGCCGCCGTCATCCACCACACCGGCGTCGACAGCGACAACAGCGTGTCCTGCGCCGACTCGCGGGCCCGGATGCGCTCCATCCAGCAGGAGCACTTCGCGCGCGGCTACTACGACATCGGCTACAACTTCGTCGTCGACCGCTGCGGGCAGATCTTCGAGGGCCGCAGCGGCGGCATGGACCTGCCGGTGGTCGGCGCGCACGACGTCGGCTTCAACACCGACACGCTCGGCATCTCGTACCTGGGCAACTTCGAGAGCGCCCACCCGAGCCGGGCCGCGCTGGACTCCATCGCGCGGGTCGTCGCCTGGAAGTTCGGCATGTACGGCATCGACCCGACCGGCAAGGTCACGCTGACCTCCGGCACGGAGGCCGGTGTCAGCGGCAACAAGATCGACAAGGGTGAGTCGGTCACCCTGCCGCGGGTCCTCGGCCACCGGGACACCAACTACACGGCCTGCCCCGGCGCGAACCTGTACCCGAAGCTGTCGCTCATCGCCGCGCTCGCCAGGACCCCGGGCATCTCGCACGCCCTGGCCACCTCGGACCACAACCGGGACGGCCTCGCCGACCTGGTCGCGGGCACCCCGAAGGCCTCGAGCGGCGGCAGCGTGACGGTGATCCCGGGCGGTGTGAACGGCCCGGTCACCGGCGCGAAGAAGACGTTCACCCAGAGCAGTTCCGGCGTCCCCGGCTCCAACGAGTCCGGTGACGGCTTCGGCACCTCCACCGCCTGGGGCGACGTCAACGGCGACGGCCACGCGGACCTCGCGATCGGCGTGCCCGGCGAGAACGACACCGACGGCGACACCGACCGCGGCGGCGTCGTGGTGATGTACGGCCCGGACCTGAACACCGGCTTCTCGTACACGACCACGGGTGTCACGCAGACCGGCGCCAAGCTCGGCACCACGGTCGCCGTCGGCGACTTCGACGGTGACGGCAAGGCGGACGTGTTCGCGGCCGGCACCGGCCGGGGCGGCAACTGGAACGCCCGTCACACCGGCGGCGCCACCGAGTACGGCACGCTCACCGGCTCCACCGGTGCCGTCTCCTACCTGGACGCCGCGAGCGGCGACTTCAACCGGGACGGTTACGCGGACATCGCCCTCAACTACCGCGACACCGGCGGCATCGGCCGTGTGGTCCGCTTCGCGGGCTCCGCGTCCGGACTGGCCAAGATGGGCGTGATCTCCGTCAAGGGCGGACGTTCCGTCACCGCGGGCGACTTCAACGGCAACGGCTACGACGACATCGTCATCGGCCAGCCGTACACCTCCGAGTCGGGCAGCATGTCCGGCGGGCAGATCACCATGGTGCCGGGCACGTCCTCCGGGTTCACCACCACCGGTATGAAGACGATCCACCAGAACACCACCGGCGTACCCGGCGGCGGCGAGGCCGGGGACGCGCTGGGCAGCTCGGTCTCGGCCGGCGACCACGACCGCGACGGCTACGCGGACGTCCTGGCCGGCGCCCCCGGCGAGGACCTCACCCGCAGCGGCGGCAACCGCAAGGACGCGGGTCAGGCGCTCCTGTTCCGCGGCGGCTCCTTTGGCCTGACCGGCTCCGGCGCGGTGGGCCTCTCGCAGGACACCTCCGGCATCGCCGGCTCCACGGAGTCCGGTGACCGGTTCGGTTCCGCGGTGTCCCTGACGGACCTGTCCGGCTACGGCCGCGCGGACCTGACGGTCGGCGCGGACGGCGAGGACACCTCGGACGGCGTGCTCCTGTACCTGCCGAGCAACGGCTCGGGCCTCGGCTACGGCGACTCGTACGTCTTCGGCAAGGGCACCCTCGGCCTGGCGGCGGACGTCCGGCTGGGCCAGACCCTGACGCCGTAACCCGCACCCGTACGACGACGGCCGGGGTCCCGCGCGCCATGCGGGGCCCCGGCCGTCGCACGCGTCAGGTCCGTGCACAGGTCTCCGACGCGGCCGTGCCCGGCCGGAGCCGGCCGTCGCACGCGTCAGGTCCGCGCGCCGTCCGACGCGTCGCGGCACAGCAGGCGGAGGGAGCCGTCGCCCGCGTAGCAGCGGCGGGCCTCCTCGATGGGGTCCCAGAGGCGGCCGTCGGGGGTGCGGACCCAGTGGTCGCCGCCGGATGACCACCACTCGCCGCCGGTCTGACGGGCCATCACCTCACCGGCGTAGGCGCCGAATCCGCGCAGCACCAGTTCCACGGCGGCGAACGGGGCCGCCTCCTGGCGTATGTCCTCGATCATCCGGTCCACGCTCCACAGACTGCGCGCCGAGTAGTCGAGGCGCAGCCGTGCCCCCTCGCGCATCGCCGCCACCGCGTCCGCCGCCCAGCGGACCGGCTTGGTCGCGGCCGAGGGCCTGGTCTCCTGCTGTGTGGTCACAGTCGTCGCAGTCGTCACATCCTGGTAAGCGCTCCGGCGGAGCGTTTCGTCACTGCCGACGCGTCTCCGGCCCGGGTCACCGGATGTCCCTGCGGCTGCGGCGGGACACCACGGCACGCAGGACCCGGCGCCCCTCCGTCGAGACCTCGAGGGCTCCGCGCAGGCCCGCCGGGCCGTGGGCGGCGAGGAGTTCCAGGACCGTGAGCTGGCGGCGCAGTTCGGCGGCGAGCAGCGGTGACAGGCCGTCGGGCCGGCCGTCACGGCGGGCGTCGGCGAGGCCGGAGTCGTCGGCGGCGCCGTCCAGCAGCCGGTGGATCCGCAGCGCGGCGACGGAGCAGTCGTCGGCCCACTCCCGCAGCCCGGCGGCGGACCGCTCGGCAGGGACACCGGCGAGCATCCGGTGCGCGAGCGCCACGGCCTCGTCCGCGCTGCCGGCCGCCGCGTCCAGCGTGCCGCGGGCCTGCTCGAGGCGCCGTG
This sequence comes from Streptomyces sp. NPDC059454, assembly GCF_042749965.1. Taxonomy (NCBI): domain Bacteria; kingdom Bacillati; phylum Actinomycetota; class Actinomycetes; order Kitasatosporales; family Streptomycetaceae; genus Streptomyces; species Streptomyces sp. NPDC059454. Next base: position 75,020 of record NZ_JBHYVC010000002.1, read on the forward strand.
CCCAGTCAGCGGCGGGCGCGGCCTCGGCGAGGCTCGCCCACAGCGGCCGCAGCACCTCGTCGTCGCCGCCCAGCAAGGGCACGCACCGATCCAAACAAGCCAGCCCGCTCGCGGCCAGCCCGCGCTCATCGGCCTGTGCGATCAGTTCCACCAGACTCATCCACGCCTCCTCAAGGGGTGTTCGCGGACCCCTGACGGAGCCCTCACGTGCCCCATCCCTCACGGAGCCCGCATTTCCCCTTACTGCGTGCGACGGGCCGGGAGTGTCACAGGGGCACCACGCCGAGCCGGTCGAGGAGGCGGAAGAAGAGGTTTTCGGCCATCGGGTCGGGGTCGGCGGTCAGCACCTCGACCAGGTCCTCGGCGGCGGCGGTGTGTCCCGCCTCCTCGGCCCAGAAGACGGCCCGTTCGGCGGCGTCGGAGGGCTCCAGGAAGTAGTCCTCCAGCGTGAGCCCCTCCTGCTGCCCCTCGAGGTGACGGGCCATGCGGGACCGCGCCAGGCAGGTCGTCCACGCCCCGCTCTCCGGTGACGCCGCCTCCACCACCACGCAGTCGCTGTCCATGACGTATCCGAACAGCGCGGGCGCGCCGCTCTCCCGGGCCAGGTCGTTCATGTTCCCGATGTCGCCCTGGCCGCCCGGGTACTCCCACACCTGCCAGCCGCCGGGCGCCGAGGTGTGCAGCGTCATGTCCCCGGCCGCACCGGCCAGCGTGTCCAGTTCGGCGAGCGGCCGCTCCCCGCGGCCCACGACGAAATACCCCCAGTAGCCCATGTGCCGGCGTTCCCCCGCGGTGTCGGTTCTTCGGCCCGTCCAGAACACCACCACAGTCGTACGGGGGTCCGCAGCCGTATGCGGCAATCCGCCCCGCGCCCCGGGGCGCGGTCAGTCCAGCTCGTCCGCCAGGTCCCGGAACCGCGCCCACGACAGTTCCGGTTCGTCCGGGTCCCAGAGTTTCTGCACGGTCGCCCGCAGCGGCAGCCGGATCCCGTCCGCGACCTGGTCCTGGGTCTGGGCCCGGGGGATGTCGCCCCAGACGGCGAGGGAGCCGCCGAGGATCTGGTCGTCGTACCGCTCCGGGACGGCGGTGGTGCCGCGCAGCACCAGCGGCGTCCACTGCTCGTAGATCCGTTCGCCCGTCGGGTAGACGAAGGTCAGGGGCTCCCCGAGCACGTAGTAGAGGAACTCGTCGTTGTAGTTGATGACCCTGCGGCCCTCGCTCAGGTACTCCGCGGGCTGCCGGGCACCGATCTCCTTGCCGGTCCAGTAGGCGACCTGGATGTCCTCCGCGGCCCGGACCGACCCGTCCCGGAAGAAGCCGTCGTTCCAGGCGCGGGGCGTGCGGTCGTGGGCGCGGACCGTGGCGGCCCGGTCGCCCAGCCAGCCGGTGGTCAGGTCCTCCACGGTCGCGCCGGAGCCGTACTTCTCCCGCGCGGCGGCGGCCAGGCCCGGGAACGACGCCTCGGGGTCGGAGACCACCAGCGCCTGGTACTCGTCGCCGCCCAGGTGCCACTGCCCGCCCGGGAAGAGCCCGGCGTACTCGTTCAGCAGGTCGTCGACGATCCGGGCGGACCCGGGTTTCGAGATGTCGATCGCGCCGCGCACGGCGCCGCCGTTCACGTCGCGCAGCTGGAGGTCCGGATGGGCGGCGAGGACCGCGCCGAGGTGTCCGGGCGAGTCGATCTCGGGGACGACGGTGAGGTGCCGGCTCTCCGCGAGGTCGACGATCCTCTTCACCTGTGCCTTGGTGAGGTGGTCCGCGGACACGATCTCCGGGTGCGAGTCGGACTCGATGCGGAAGCCCTGGTCGTCGGAGAAGTGCAGGCCGATCTCGTTGAACTTCAGGTCGCCGAGTTCGCGGATCCGGTCCTCTATCCAGCCGGCGGTGTAGTGCTTGCGCGCGATGTCCAGCATCAGCCCGCGCCGCTGCTTGGCGGGCTCGTCGCGCACCACGCCCTCGGGGGCGGAGCCGGCCCCCTCGATCTCCTGCTTGAGGGTGCGGGTCCCGTAGAACGCGCCCGCCTCACCGGGAGCGCTGACGGTCACCCGCCCGTCCCGCACGGTCATCGTGTACGACTCGGGGTTCGCGTCCGCGTCCCGGTTCAGCTCCAGCCGCAGGTCCCCGGCCCGCCGGTCGCCCTTCTCCCCCGCGTACGCCAGTCCCAGCTCGCCGGCTATCAGGCGCCCCTCGTCGGCCAGCGCGGGATCGTCCACGACCACCCGGTGGCCCCGCGCGGGGCGCCAGCCGGGGCCGCGCTCCGCGGTGTGGTCGCGTACGGCGGGTATGGTGCGCGGCGCCTCGGAGAGCGGGTAGGTGCGGCTCGGACTCGGGCTCTCCCCCCTCGTCCCGGCCGCCTCGCCGGAACCGCCGGGGCTCTCCGCGGAGGAAGCCGCCGCCGAGCCCGCGGACGCGCCGTCGCCGTCCGAGGTCGCCCAGAGGCCGAGACCCACGCCGGACGCGGCCATCAGCGCGCCCGCGGCGACGGCCACGACCAGCACCCGTCGCCGCCGCACCGTCTCCGCCGCCGCGCGGCGCCTGTGCTGCCCGTGCTGTTCGTGCTGTCCGTGCTGACTCACCCAGCCAACGTACGACCCGAACGGGTGAAGGGCGTCGGCGAGCCGTTCTCAAACTCTGCCGTCCGGGTGAATTCGGGGTACCGATCGGACACGTCTCGGACTCACTCGATAACGTGACGTCACAACTCTCACAGCATCTTCCACCGACACACACGCGACGCCCACGAGGAACCACGCTGCCTGCGCACCGTCTCCCAGACCTCCCCGGCCGAGTCGCCATACCCGGACAGTCCCGCGGCGCGCCCGGCGCCCCGTCCGCGCTCGAGCGGTTCAACACCGCTCCCGCCGAGGACGCCGAGCGCGCCCTCCTGGCCTGCCTGCGCAGCCCGCGCTGGGCCCTGCGCCTCTCCGGCCACCGCCCCTACCCCGACCCGCCGTCCCTCCTGGCGGCCTCCGACGAGGCGACGTACGACCTCTCCCCCGAGGAACTGACGGAGGCCCTGGCGGCGGAATCCCTCCCCGCCCTCCCCGACGGCACCTACTCCGCCGCCCACACGGCCCTGAACGCGGCCCACACGGCGTACGAGGCCAGGTTCGGCCACGTGTTCGTCATCTGCCTGGACGGCGTCCCCGAGGAGGAGGCCCTGGACCGGATCCTGGAGGACATCCGGTCACGATTGGCGAACGATCCGGAAGACGAGCGAGTCGTGGCGGCCGAGCAGCTCCGGCGCCTGGCCAGGGAGCGGCTGCTCGGCATGCTGGGGGCGCGGGACCGTGACGATCCGCGGCTCCGCCGCGTGGGCGCGACCGGCCACGACGGCGCCGCACCCGGTGCACAACCGGACACTCCACCCCGGATGCCGCCGCGATAGCCCGTAAGCGTGCCAGTTTGATCACACCGGCAGGCCCCCTGCAAGCGCCGCGGGCAACCGTCGCTAACATGCTGGGGGCCGGTGGACCGTACCCGGCCGGGCCCGACCGACAAGGAAAGCCGGCGCGGCCCCGAACCCCGCTCCCGGAGGAAACTTCCGTGCCGGCTGGAACGCTGTACCGCGGCCGGGAAGGAATGTGGTCCTGGGTGGCTCATCGAGTCACCGGCGTCCTCATCTTCTTCTTCCTGTTCGTTCACGTGCTGGACACCGCCCTCGTGCGAGTGTCCCCCGAGGCCTACGACACCGTCGTGGCCACGTACAAGACGCCGATCGTCGCGCTGCTGGAGTACGGCCTCGTCGCCGCCATCCTGTTCCACGCGCTCAACGGCCTGCGTGTCATCGCCGTCGACTTCTGGGTCAAGGGCGCCCGCTACCAGAAGCAGATGCTCTGGACCGTCGTCGCCCTGTGGCTCGTGCTGATGATCGGGGCGATCTACCCCGTGCTCGGCCACGCCGCTCGTGAACTGTTCGGGAGCTGACACCCATGTCCACGACTGACACCACCGCCTCGGGCATCGGCCCCGTCGAGGGCGCCTCGCTCTACTCCGTCGACAACCCCGCGCCGGTCATCGAGCCCCCGCGCAAGCGGACCAAGAAGAGCCCGAAGAGCACGCGCGGCAACTTCGAGATGGCCGCCTGGCTGTTCATGCGCCTGTCCGGCGTCGTCCTGGTCGTCCTCGTCATCGGCCACCTGCTGATCCAGCTGGTCCTCGACGGCGGCGTCTCCAAGATCGGCTTCGCCTTCGTGGCCGGCCGCTGGGCCTCGCCGTTCTGGCAGGTCTGGGACCTGCTGATGCTGTGGCTGGCGATGCTGCACGGCGCCAACGGCCTGCGCACGGTCATCAACGACTACGCGGAGCGGCCGAACACCCGGCTGTGGCTCAAGGGCCTGCTCTACACCGCCACGGTGTTCACCATCCTGCTGGGCACGCTGGTGATCTTCACCTTCGACCCGAACATCCGCTAGGCACGGGGCTGCGAGAGATATGAAGATCCACAAGTACGACACCGTCATCGTCGGCGCCGGCGGCGCGGGCATGCGCGCGGCCATCGAGTCGACGAAGCGCAGCCGCACGGCCGTCCTGACGAAGCTCTACCCCACCCGCTCCCACACGGGCGCCGCGCAGGGCGGCATGGCCGCCGCGCTGGCCAACGTGGAGGAGGACAACTGGGAGTGGCACACCTTCGACACGGTCAAGGGCGGTGACTACCTGGTCGACCAGGACGCCGCCGAGATCCTGGCGAAGGAGGCCATCGACTCGGTCCTCGACCTGGAGAAGATGGGCCTGCCGTTCAACCGGACCCCGGACGGCACCATCGACCAGCGCCGCTTCGGCGGTCACAGCCGCAACCACGGCGAGGCCCCGGTCCGCCGCTCCTGCTACGCGGCCGACCGCACCGGTCACATGATCCTTCAGACGCTGTACCAGAACTGCGTCAAGGAGGGCGTGGAGTTCTTCAACGAGTTCTACGTCCTGGACCAGCTGATCACCGAGGTCGACGGCGTCAAGAAGTCGGCCGGCGTGGTCGCGTACGAGCTGGCCACCGGCGAGATCCACGTCTTCCAGGCGAAGGCCGTGATCTACGCCTCCGGCGGCACCGGCAAGTTCTTCAAGGTGACGTCGAACGCGCACACGCTGACCGGTGACGGCCAGGCGGCCGTGTACCGGCGGGGGCTGCCGCTGGAGGACATGGAGTTCTTCCAGTTCCACCCGACCGGCATCTGGCGCATGGGCATCCTGCTGACGGAGGGCGCCCGCGGTGAGGGCGGCATCCTCCGCAACAAGGACGGCGAGCGCTTCATGGAGAAGTACGCGCCGGTCATGAAGGACCTCGCGTCCCGTGACGTCGTCTCGCGCTCCATCTACACGGAGATCCGCGAGGGCCGCGGCTGCGGTCCCGAGGGCGACCACGTCTTCCTGGACCTCACCCACCTCCCGCCGGAGCAGCTGGACGCCAAGCTGCCCGACATCACGGAGTTCGCGCGGACCTACCTCGGCATCGAGCCCTACACGGACCCGATCCCGATCCAGCCCACCGCCCACTACGCGATGGGCGGCATCCCGACCAACGTCCAGGGCGAGGTCCTCGCGGACAACACCACGGTCGTCCCGGGCCTGTACGCGGCCGGCGAGGTCGCCTGCGTGTCGGTGCACGGCGCCAACCGCCTGGGCACCAACTCGCTGCTGGACATCAACGTGTTCGGCAAGCGGGCCGGTATCGCGGCGGCGGAGTACTCGCAGAAGGCCGACTTCGTCGAGCTGCCGGAGAACCCGGAGTCCCTGGTCGTCGAGCAGATCGAGCGGCTGCGGTCCTCCACCGGCAACGAGCGGGTGGCCACCATCCGCCGTGAGCTGCAGGAGACCATGGACGCCAACGTCATGGTGTTCCGCACCGAGCAGACGATCAAGACGGCGGTCGAGAAGATCGCCGAGCTGCGCGAGCGCTACAAGAACGTCGCCATCCAGGACAAGGGCAAGCGGTTCAACACCGACCTGCTCGAGGCCGTCGAGCTGGGCAACCTGCTCGACCTGGCCGAGGTCATGGCCGTCTCCGCGCTGGCCCGCAAGGAGTCCCGCGGCGGTCACTACCGCGAGGACTACCCGAACCGCGACGACGTCAACTTCATGCGCCACACGATGGCGTACCGCGAGGTCGGCGCCGACGGCACCGAGACCGTCCGTCTGGACTACAAGCCGGTCGTCCAGACCCGCTACCAGCCGATGGAGCGTAAGTACTGATGGCTACCCCTGTTCTGGACAAGGCGGACGCGGCCGGTTCCCCCGGGCCCGGTTTCGCCGACTCCCCCTACATCACCGTCACGATGCGGATCCGCCGGTTCAACCCGGAGGTCTCGGCCGAGGCGGTCTGGGAAGACTTCCAGCTGGAGATCGACCCCAAGGAGCGCGTCCTCGACGCACTGCACAAGATCAAGTGGGACCTGGACGGCACCCTGACCTTCCGCCGTTCCTGCGCCCACGGCATCTGCGGCTCCGACGCCATGCGGATCAACGGCAAGAACCGCCTGGCGTGCAAGACGCTGATCAAGGACATCAACCCCGAGAAGCCGATCACGGTCGAGGCCATCAAGGGCCTGACGGTCCTCAAGGACCTGGTCGTGGACATGGAGCCGTTCTTCCAGGCGTACCGGGACGTGATGCCCTTCCTGATCACGAAGGACACCAACGAGCCGACGCGTGAGCGCCTCCAGTCCGCCGAGGACCGCGAGCGCTTCGACGACACGACCAAGTGCATCCTGTGCGCCGCGTGCACGTCCTCGTGCCCGGTGTTCTGGAACGACGGGCAGTACTTCGGCCCGGCGGCCATCGTCAACGCGCACCGCTTCATCTTCGACTCGCGCGACGAGGCCGGTGAGCAGCGCCTGGAGATCCTCAACGACCGCGACGGCGTCTGGCGCTGCCGCACGACCTTCAACTGCACGGACGCCTGCCCGCGCGGCATCGAGGTCACGAAGGCGATCGCGGAAGTGAAGCGCGCGCTGATCACGCGCCGCTACTGAGGTACGTCGCCGTACGTCCGTGAGGGCCCCGTCTCCGCCGGAGACGGGGCCCTCTGGCATATGCCACACGTCCGGGTGAACGCGACCGAGACGGACGTGAGGGCGTCCTCCGCCCTACGATGATGGTCTCGACACCAGCCCCCAGGAGGCACGCGATGTCCGCAGCATCCGTCGAGCGGCCCCACTACGAGCGGTCCCACGACGAGCGTCCGCTGATCGCTGAGGCGAACCGCGTCATGGACCGTCTTCCGGGCTACCGCGTCGAGATCATCGGAGGCCAGATCCTCGTGACCCCGCCACCGGACGGCCCGCACGCCGACGCCCTCACCAGCCTGAGCATCCCCTTCCTGACGGCAGGGTTGCACGGTTCGGAGACACGGGTACTACAGGGAGCCGGACTGTGGCTTCCAGCGGGCGCCGAGGACTACGCCATCCCCGACCTGGCTGTAGTGGATGCCGACTACCGCGACCGGTACGTCGAGAACGGTTCCTACGACCCGGTCTGCTTCCGTCTGGTCCTCGAAGTGACGTCCAGCAACTGGAAGACCGACCTGAAGACCAAGGTCGCCGCCTACGCCGAGGCCAAGGTCCCCGTCTACGTCGTCGTCGACCGCACACACCAGCGCCTCCACGTCCTGACCGATCCGGTCGAGAGCGAGTACGCCACCCACCGCTTCCACTCCCCCGGCCAGTCGGTCACCCTCCCCGACTCCATCGGTGCCAAGGTCACCCTGGACGTGGCCGAGATCCTCGACGCCGGGCAGCCCCGCAAGGCCGACTGAGCCGCACACCGGGCGCGGCCGATCCGTGACGCACCCCACTCCGCCATCGAGTTGAACACGTTCAAAAGAAGGGTCTAGAGTCTCCCCTGTCAGCGTTTTGAACGCGTTCAAGAAGGGCTGGGGGACATGGACCGCACGGTCATCGCCTACGTCATCTACCTCGTCGTCAGCATCGGACTGACCGTCTGGGTGGCCCGCACGCTCAGCAGCAACGGGCGGGTCTTCCTCGCCGACGTGCTGCACGGCAACGAGAAGCTCGCCGACGCCGTCAACCACCTCCTGGTGGTCGGCTTCTACCTCGTCAACCTCGGGTTCGTCGCGCTGTACCTGAGCGACGACGACACGATCACCGACACCCGCGGCGTCTTCGAGGCCCTGTCGACCAAGCTCGGCGTGGTGCTGCTGGTGCTGGGCGTGATGCACCTGGGCAACGTGTACGTGCTCAACAGGATCCGGCGGCGCGGGGTGATGGAGCGGGAGCAGGTCCCGCCGGTGCCGCCGCAGGGCTGGGCGGCCCCTCAGGCCGGGGCGTGAGCGGCGTGACGGCCACACGCGAGGACCGGGGCGCCGCGCGCGTCCCGGTCCGCCGGCTCACCGTGCTGTACGACGCCGAGTGCTCCCTGTGCGCCTTCGTACGGGACTGGCTGGTGCGCCAGCCGCAGCTGGTGCCCCTGGAACTGGTCCCGGCGGGGTCACAGGCGGCACGGGCCCGGTTCCCCGGCCTCGATCACGGGCCCACCCTGGAGGAGATCACCGTCGTGGGTGACGCCGGGCAGGTCTACCGGGGCGCCGCCGCCTGGATCGTCACCCTGTGGGCGCTGCGGGAGCACCGGCCGCTGGCCCACCGGCTGAGCACCCCGGTCGGCGCCCGGCTCGCCAAGGGCGCGGTGCTGGCCGCCGCCAAGTGGCGCGGGGCGGTGTCCGGGTGGGGCGGAGGCGTGTACCACCGGGGTGACGGCTGGACGTACGATCCGCGCGACGGCTGGCGCCACACCCCGCCGAACTGCGCCGCGGGCGCCTGCGCCGCCCCGTAGGGCAGCCCTTCCCTGGCGTTAGGCTCCTTCCGTGCCCGCGAAGAACGACGGCCCCGACGACGGCGCCACCCTCAGCAAGTCCGAGCAGACCCGCGCCCTGATCCTCGAGACCGCCATGCGGCTCTTCCAGGAGCGCGGGTACGACAAGACGACCATGCGGGCCATCGCCAAGGAGGCGGGGGTCTCCGTCGGCAACGCGTACTACTACTTCGAGGGCAAGGAACACCTGATCCAGGGCTTCTACGACCGGATCGCCGCCGAGCACCAGGTGGCCGTCCGGGAGGTCCTGGCCCGGGAGACCGACCTGGAGGCCCGGCTCGCGGGCGTGCTGAAGGCGTGGCTGGACATCGCCACGCCGTACCACGAGTTCGCGGTGCAGTTCTTCAAGAACGCCGCCGACCCGGACAGCCCGCTCAGCCCCTTCTCCCCCGAGTCGGAGCACGCGCGCCTGGAGGCGATCAGCGTCCACCGCGCGGTGCTCGCCGGGACGAAGAGCAAGGTGCCGGAGGAGCTGCGGGACATCCTGCCCGAGTTGATGTGGCTGTCCCAGATGGGGCTCGTCCTGTACTGGATCTTCGACCGCACCGAGGGCCGCGAGCGCAGCTACCGGCTCGCCGAGCGCGGCGCCCGGATCACCGCGCGGGGCATCGCCCTGGCCCGCTTCCGGGTGCTGCGGCCGCTGGTGCGCGAGGTGCACGAACTGTTCACGGAGTTCCTGCCCGGGATGACGAAGGCGCTTCCCGACCCGGCGAAGAAGGAGAAGGGGGCGCCCGCCGCCGACGGGCGCCCCGGCACCGTCACTTGACGGCGTCCACCTCACCGGGCACGAGCTCCACGTCGTGCACCAGCGGACCGTCCGTCACGGTGACGTGCGTCGCGCGGGAGCCGTGGAGAGCCGCCGTGGCCGCGAGCAGATAGGTGCCCGGGGCCGGTACGGAGACGATGTACGCCCCGTCGGCGAGGGAGACCACGCGGTCCAGCTGACGGCCGCCCGAGGTCAGCAGGGTGACGGCGGCGCCCTCCACCGGTCCCCCGTCGGCCGTGCGGACGAAGCCGTGGACCACCGAGGAGGGACCGGGCGGGTCCGGGACCTCGGCGGGCCCGGGCAGGGCGTCCTCCTTCGGCTCCACCGCCAGATGCGGCAGCCGCTTCTCCAGACCGGCCGGCAGCCACCAGTTGGACTTCCCGAGCAGGTGCATCACGGCCGGCACCAGTGCCGTACGCAGGATGAACGCGTCCAGGGCGACCGCGGCGGCCAGCCCCACACCCGCCATGGCGGCACCGTAGTCGCCGCTGAGCACGAAGGCGAGGAAGACGCAGACCATGATCAGGGCCGCGGAGTTGATGACGCGGCTGGTCTCCGCGAGGCCGACGCGCACCGCGCGGGCGTTGTCCCGGGTGTGCACCCACTCCTCGTGCATCCGGCTCACCAGGAACACCTGGTAGTCCATGGAGAGCCCGAACAGCAGCGACAGCATGATGATCGGCAGGAAGGACGCGATGGGGCCCTCCTTGCCGAGGCCGAGCAGGTCCAGGCCGTGACCCCACTGGAAGATCGCCACCAGGACGCCGAAGGAGGCCGCCGCCGCGAGCAGGTTCATCACGGCGGCCGTCAGCGGCACCACCAGGGAACGGAACGCGAGCAGCAGGAGCAGGAAGCCGAGGCCGATGATCGTGCCGATGAACAGCGGCAGCCGCTCGCCGGTCACCGTCGCGAAGTCCTTGGACACCGCGGTCACCCCGCCGACATGGGCCTCGACGTCCGCCTCCGGGATGACGTCGTCGCGCAGGGTGTCGATGAGCCGGTCCGTCTCCTCGGCCTGCGGGGAGGTGGTGGGGACCACCTGGATGACGGTGACGCCGTTCGCGGGCGGCACGGCGGCGACCTGGGCGACGCCCTCGGTCTCCTCCAGGCTCGTCACCAGGCCGTCGGGCGCCTCACCGTCCACGACCACCTGGAGCGGTCCGTTGAAGCCGGGCCCGAAGCCCTCGGCGAGCAGGTCGTAGGCCTTCCTGGTGGTCATGGAGGCGTCGTCGTTGCCCTGGTCCACGGTGCCGAGGCGCAGCGACAGCAGCGGGACCGCGAGCGCCGCCATCAGGACCACGGCCAGGAGGGCCACGGACCGCGGGCGGCGCTGGACGCCGGCGGACCAGCGCGCGGCGAGACCGCTCACCGACTCGGTCCGAGGGCCCTTGGCCGCGAGCCTGCGGCGCTGGCGGCGGCTGAGCACCCGGTGGCCGAGCAGGCCGAGCAGCGCGGGCAGCAGGGTGACGGCGGCGAGCACGCTCAGGACGACGGTGAGCGTGGTGCCGATGACCACGCCGTCCAGGAACCGCAGGTTCGTCACCAGCATCCCGGCGAGCGCGATGCACACCGTGCCGCCCGCGAACAGCACCGCCCGGCCGGAGGTGTTGAGGGCGGTGACCGCCGCCTCCTCCGGGTCGGCGCCGCGCAGGATGCCGCGCCGGTGCCGGGTGACGATGAACAGGGCGTAGTCGATGCCGACGCCGAGACCGATCAGCGTGGAGAGCAGCGTGGCGAGTTCGGGAACGTTGGTGACATGGCTGAGCAGCTGGGTGCCGAACATGCCGGTGCCGACACCGAAGACGGCGACCACGATCGGCAGCAGCATCGCGAAGAGCGACCCGAAGGCCACGAACAGCACGACCGCGGCGGCCAGGATGCCGACCAGTTCGGCCGTGCCCGTCGGCGGCTCCTGGACGCGCGTGATGGCCTGCCCGCCCAGCTCCAACCGGAGCCCGTCGCGCGCGGCGTCCTGCGCCGTGTCGACGACGTCCTGGACCAGTTCCTTCGGCACGGCGTCCGCCTGCTCGGCGAACGTGACCTGCGCGTAGGCGGTCCGCCCGTCCCGGCTGATCTGCGCCGCGCCCTGCTCGCTGTAGGGGCCGGTGACGTCGCCGACACCCTTCATCCGACCGATCTCCGCCAGCGCCGGCTCGATCCGGGACCGTACGGAGTCGTCCCGCACGGAGCCCTCGTCGACCTTCCACACCACGGTGTCGGTGTCACCGGCGCGTTCCGGGAACGCCCTCTGCATCAGGTCGATCGCCCGCTTCGAGTCCGTGTCCGGCAGCGAGAAGACCTCCGCGTAGTTCGTGCCCGCGCCGCTCGCCGAAACCCCCAGTCCGAACAGCGCCCCCACCCACAGCAACAGGACCACCAGCCGATGCCGATAGCACCAGCGTGCCAATGCCGCCACTTCAAGCTCCTTCGTCGCTCGGTCGGTCCCCCAGGTCCTGGGCAGCAGGATCGACGGCGGCACCCGCGCGGGGATACGGCTCGCGCGGGACTCTCAAGGAACTCCAAAGCGAACACCGGTACGGGGGAGGGCGGTTCCGCCGATACTGGGGGCATGACGACAGCTCCCGGCACCGTGCTGGTCGTGGAGGACGAGGAGAGCATCGCGGACGTCCTCGCCATCGCCCTGCGCTACCACCGCTTCGAGGTCATGACCGCGGGCACGGTCCGCGAGGCGCTCGCGCTGACCGAGCACACCCTCCCCCACGCTCGAACACGCTCGCGCGGGGGAACCCCCATCGACTGCGCCCTCCTCGACGTGATGCTGCCGGACGGCGACGGCCGTGCTCTCGGCCGTGAACTGCGGTCCCGGCGGCCCGAGCTGGCGCTGGTGTTCCTCACCGCGCGGGACGCGCCCGCCGAGGTCGTCGGCGCGCTCGGCTTCGGCGACGACTACATCACCAAGCCGTTCAACATCGACGAGGTCGTCGCCCGGATCACCGCCGTACTGCGCCGCACCCGCCCCGCCGACGTCCTCCCGCAGCGGGCACCGCTGCGCCACGGCGACCTGGAGCTGGACGAGACGACGTACTCGGTGCGCCGCGCGGGCCGCTCGGTCGAGCTCACCCCCACCGAGTACGCGCTGCTGCGCTTCCTGGTGCGCAACGGCGGCCGGATCGTGCCGAAGGAGCAACTGCTGCGCCACGTCTGGCAGTACGAGCACACACCGGCCGAGTCGACCGTCGTCGAGACCTACATCAGCTATCTGCGGCGCAAACTCGACACCCTGGGCCCGCCGATGATCACCACCCGGCGCGGCGTCGGGTACGGCCTGACGTGATGCTCCCGATCCGGAAACCGGGCCGTGGGCGGGGCATCCACTCGCTGCGCGGGCAGCTGACCCTGGCGAACGTGGTGCTGCTGGCCCTCGGCATCGTGGCGGCCACCGTGGTGAGCGTGATGGGCATGCGCTACTACCTGCTGGACCAGATCGACACGGAGGTGACCCGGACCCGGGACTCGCTGGGCGGTACGGAGCTGACGCTGCGGCAGATCGACTCGCTGAGCGTGCTGAGCTTCTTCCGCGACCGGGTGGATCCGGACTGGAACCGGGAGGGCGACCCGGACTCGATCTTCGCCGCCGTGAACACCCGGGGCGAACCCGTCGGCGTCCTCGGCTTCGAACCGACCGACGCGCAGCGCGACCTGGCCGACGCGGTGGACGACGTGCGCACCCTGGTCCAGGACCCGGAACCGCACGACGTCACCGTGCGCGGCACCACCTACCGTGTCACCGCCACCCGGCTCGCGGACGGCACGTACGTCCTGATCGCCGGCTCCACCGCGGCGGTGCACGACGGCATCGCCAAGGCGGTCAAGCTCGACCTGGCCATCGGGACGCTGCTGTTGCTGCTGCTGGCCTGCCTGACCATGTTCAGCGTGCGGCGGCGGATGCGGCCGCTGGAGGACATGGTGGAGACCTCGTCGGCGATCGCGGAGGGCGATCTGACCCGGCGGGTGCCCTCCAGCCGGGACCCGATCCTCGAGGTGGAGCAGCTGCGGCTCGCCCTCAACTCGATGCTCCAGCAGGTCGAGTCGGCGTACCGCACGCGCGAGCGCAGCGCGGCCCAGCTGCGGCGGTTCGTCGCCGACGCCTCGCACGAGCTGCGCACGCCGCTGGCCGCGATACGCGGCTACCTCCAGCTGTACGACCGGGGGATGCTGCGCGAGCCGACGGAGCGCAGGCGGGCCTGGGACCGGATGCTGGCGGAGTCCGACCGCATGGGGCGGCTGGTCGACGAGCTGCTGGTGCTGGCCCGTCTTGACCAGCGTCCCGAACTGCGGCTGCGGAACGTGGACGTGTGCCGGCTGGTGCGGGACGCGGCGGAGGACCTGCGGGTGCAGCAGCCGGAGCGGTCGGTGACCGTGGACGCAAACGGCTCGGTGCTGGTGCGCGCGGACGAGGCGGGGCTGCGGCAGGTCCTGGGGAACCTGCTGGGCAATGTGCGTACGCACACTCCGGCGGACGTCGCGGTACGGCTCGGGGTGGTCCGCGCGGACGGGGTGGTGCGGCTGTCCGTGGCGGACGACGGGCCGGGGCTCTCGGCGGAGGACGCGGCGCGCGTCTTCGACCGCTTCTTCCGCGCCGGCGGGGGTACGGGGAGCGGTCTCGGCATGGCGATCGTGCAGGGTGTGGTGCGGGCGCACGGGGGTGAGGTGTCGGTGCGGACGGCGCCGGGCGAGGGGCTGGCGGTGACCGTGGCGCTGCCGGCCCGGCCGGGAGTGTGCCCGCCGGACGACGGGACGACGACCGCCCCGGAGCCGACGCGGGCACCCGCCTCGTCGGGCCGCACGGCATGAGGCCGGGTCACTCCCCGGCGGCCGTGCGGTCGGCGACCCGGGCGGTCCGCGCGCCGAGCGCGGTCAGCCGGTCGAGGGCCTCGCGGTGCTGCGCCTCGTCGACGCCCGAGGTGGCGTCCTCGGCGACGACGACGCCGTAGCCCGGGCGCAACGCCGTCGCGGCCGTCGAGGCGACGCCGTGCGCGGTGGAAAGACCGGCGACCACGATCTCGGTGACCTGCTCACGGCGCAGTACGTCGTCCAGCCCGGTGCCCTCGAAGGCGTCGAGACCGTGCTTGGTCACCAGATGGTCGCCGGTGCGAGGCGTACGCCGGGGACCAGCCGGTCGGGGGCGGCGTCCGGACCGCCGTCCGCCCCGTCGGCGCGTACGCACCGGACCAGGACGACCGTCGAGGCGCCGGCCACCCGTGAAGTGGTCGCGCGGTCTTCCGCACGCCTCGACGACCGTGCCGCCGCCGGCCGGCCGCCACGGCATGTCGACGGTCCACCGCTGCAGATCGATCAGGACGAGCGCCGTGCCCGCCCTCCGGGAACGGTGGCCGAGGGCCCGTGGCGCGGCCTTCAGGCCTGTCTCGACGCCAGCTCGATCACCGTGATGTCCGACGGCGCGCCCACCCGCGTGGGCGGCCCCCACGCCCCCGCGCCCCGGCTGACGTAGAGCTGGGTGTCGCCGTAGCGGTCGAGGCCCGCGAGGGTGGGATTGGCGAGGCCGGCGACCAGGTTGCCGGGGAAGAGCTGACCGCCGTGGGTGTGGCCGGAGAGCTGGAGGTCGACACCGTGGTCGACGGCGTCGTGGATCTGCACCGGCTGGTGGGCGAGGAGGACACACGCCCGCGCCCGGTCCCGGTCACCGAGCGCCTTCGCGTAGTCCGGGCCCTGGCCCTCGTCCTCGCCGGCCACGTCGTTGACCCCCGCCAGATCGAAGTGCGGCAGCTCCGTGCGGGCGTTCTCCAACGGGTTCATCCCGAGCCTTTGCACCTCCTCGACCCACTGCTCGGCACCGGAGAAGTACTCGTGGTTTCCGGTGACGAAGAACGAGCCGTGACGTGCCCTCAGCTGCGCCAGCGGAGCAGCTGCCGGACCGAGGTCCTTCACGCTCCCGTCCACCAGGTCACCGACGACCGCGATCAGGTCCGGCTGGGTCGAGTTGATCGTGTCGACGACCGTCTGCGCGAAGCCCCGCCCGAGCACCGGCCCGAGGTGGATGTCGCTGACCACCGCGATGCGGTAACCGTGCGCCGCGCGGGGAAGCTTGGCGAGCGGCACGGTGACCCGCTTCACGCGCGGCCCGCGCAGCACGCCGTACGTCCCGTAGCCGACGGTCCCCACAGCCGCCGCGGCGGCGGCTCCGCCGACGACACGGGAGACGAACAGACGCCGGGAGGGGCCGACGGACGCTCCCTGTGAGTCCTGCGGGTCCTGTGAGTCCTGCGGGTCCTGTGAGTCCTGCGGGCCGGACGCGGCGCTGTCGGCCGCCGGGCCGTCCACGGGCGTGCCGGCACCCGCCGCACCGTTCGGGCCGCGCCCCGCGCCCCGCCCCGCCGCTATCGGCTCCGGCCGCGCCGGTACGGGCGCCGACGCCCGGGACGTCCTCGCCCGCCGTTCCAGGATCCGCCGCAGCACCGGGCGCACCAGCTCGCCCGCGAGCACCGCCAGCAGCAGGTACAGGGCCAGGGCCAGCCACAGGTAGCCGGGCCAGGCCAGGACCTGCTTGAGCCAGAAGGGGGCCCCGCCGCGCCCGGCGACGAAGGCCCCGACGGTCAGCGCCCAGCCGCCGACGATCACCACGGCGCCCGCGCGGCGCACCGCGCCCGGGCCCTTCGTGGTGTCCCGGAACAGACGCCGCCACACGTACCAGTTGCCCGTCACCAGGACGGCCACGACCAGTAGCGCGATAAGTACGAAAACGATGGCCACGAGGCGGAGTTCCCCTGTTCCCGGTCAGGACGTGCGTGACGTCCGGCTCAGTGCGCGCAGTCCGCGCAACCCGATGCCCCCGATGACCGTCCCCAGTACGAAGGAGACGACGGCGAGCGTCAGATGAACGAAGAAGTACGCCGTCGGGTGCCCGTCCTCGAACGCGAGTCCGCTGCTGTCCTTGACCAGGTTCTTGACGAAAGTGACCCAAATGACCCAGCTCCACACCCCGAAGGCGAGCAGGAACCAGGAAACGGGGCGGCTGAGCTTCACCAGAAGAGACCTTTCCTCACGGCGCCGGGCACCCTCGGTCGGCCGGGGGTCCGGGGGTTGTCCCCCGGAAGAGCACGGCGTCCGTCCAGTATCGCCGGGCGGTGTCCGGATCCTTGCCCGGGGTGGGGACCTGCCCGGGACTTCGTCAGGTATGGCATGTACGTTTCCGGTCGTGCCCGCACCCGAGAACACCGTCCGGCGATCGCTGCTGGTCGCCTCCGCCGTCCTGTTGTCCGCCGCGCTGACCGCGCCCGTCGCGCTCGCGGCCCCGAAGCCGTCGACGAGTCCGTCGGCCACGCCCCCGGCGAAGACGTCCACGGTGGGCGGCGTCCGGCTGGGGCAGCCGGGGACGCAGGTCAACCTCGCGAGCGGGGTGCCGGTGCTGCCGAAGGAGCTGTCGGCCCGCTCCTGGATCGTCGCCGACGCCGAGACCGGCGACGTGCTCGCCGCCCACAACGCGCACTGGCGGCTGGCTCCGGCGAGCACGCTGAAGATGCTGTTCGCCGACACGCTGCTGCCGAAGTGGCCGAAGACGACGGAGCACAAGGTGGAGGTCTCCGACCTGGCCGGGGTCGGTGCGGGCTCCAGCATGGTCGGGGTGAAGGAGGGCGAGACGTACACGGTCGAGGACCTGTGGCGTGGCGTCTTCCTGATGTCCGGCAACGACGCCGTGCACGTGCTGTCGGCGATGAACGGCGGTGTCGACGACACCGTCGAGGAGATGAACGCGCACGCCGCGGAGCTCCAGGCGCTCGACACGTACGTGGTCAGCCCCGACGGGTACGACGCCCCGAAGCAGGTCTCCTCCGCGTACGACCTGACGCTGATCGCCCGTTCCGGGCTGCAGAAGAAGGACTTCCGGGAGTACTCCTCGACGGTCAGGGCGCAGTTCCCCGGTGAGACGAAGAAGAACAAGAAGGGCAAGAAGGTCCGCGGGTCCTTCGAGATCCAGAACACCAACCGGCTGCTGGCCGGCGACACCGACGTGCCGGTCTACCAGGGCATAGCCGGTGTGAAGAACGGCAACACCACCAACGCCGGTGCCACCTTCACCGGTGTCGCCGAGCGGGACGGCAAGGTGCTGCTGGTCACCGTGATGAACCCGCGGAAGAACGTGAGCAACGGGGTCTACAAGGAGACCGCGAGGCTCCTCGACTGGGGCTTCAAGGCGGCCGGCAAGGTCGAGCCGGTGGGTGAGCTGGTGCGGCCGAAGAGCGCGACGCAGGCCGGCCCCCAGCCGGGCTCGTCCGCCTCCCCGGGTGAGGCCGGGGGCACCGGGGACGGTGCCGTCGCGGCCGGTGCGAAGCCGGTGGCGAGTGCCGCGGCGGGCGGCGGCACCGACGGCATCGGGGTCGCGCTGGGCATCGCCGGCGGAGTGGTCGTGCTGCTCGCGGGCGGCGCCTTCCTGGTCAACCGGCGCTGGCCGCTGCCGGACCTGGTGCGCCGCCGCTCGCGTCCGTGAGTCCGGGCACCTCGTCCTCTTTGCTCCGCGTCGCCGTCCAGGCGGCGCAGAACAGGACCAG
Source organism: Streptomyces sp. NPDC059454 (assembly GCF_042749965.1). Classification (NCBI taxonomy): domain Bacteria; kingdom Bacillati; phylum Actinomycetota; class Actinomycetes; order Kitasatosporales; family Streptomycetaceae; genus Streptomyces; species Streptomyces sp. NPDC059454. The sequence goes on from NZ_JBHYVC010000002.1 coordinate 93,137, forward strand.
TTTCGAGGTGAAGTTGATCCACAGCAGCAAGGCCACCGGGACGCCGAACGCGCCGTACATGCTCTTCGTGGCCACGCCCTGCATATAGCCGCTGAGCAGCAGTTTCAGCAGTTCGAAGCCGACCGCGCCGGTGAACGCGGCGACGATCAGACGGTGCCGGGCGGGTTCGACGCCGGGCAGCAGGGTGAGGACGTACAGCAGGAGCAGGAAGTCGGCGCCGACGGCGACGGCGAACGCCGCGACGTGCAGGACGATCCCGCCCCAGCCGCCCTTCTCGAGCCCGATGGCGTCGCTGATCCGGCCGACCATCGCGGAGGCGACGGTGGAGGCGACCAGGGTGATCAGGACCGCGCCGCCGAGGCCGCCGAGGACGCCCAGGTCCTTGCCCTTGCGCAGGACGGGGTTCTCCTCCTCGTCGGGCAGCTCCCACACCGCGCGGAGGCATTCGCGCGTGGAGCCGGCCCAGCTGATGCCGGTGAACAGCAGCGCGGCGCCGGCGATGAGCCCGACGGTGCCGGCGTTCTCCACCAGGCCCCCGATGTTCAGCTGGTCGGAGATGCCGGGCACCTGGTCGGCGATCCTGTCCTGGAGGGTGTCCCGCTGTTCCTGGCCGAGTGTGGCGGCGCCGATCGAGGCGGCCACGGTGAGCAGCGGGAACAGCGCGACGAAGCTGGTGAACGTCATCGCGGCGGCCAGCCGCGTCCAGTGCACCCGGTCCAGGCGCTCGTACGACCGCCACGCGTGCGTGAGCATCAGCCGGGCCGCCCACGGCCCGACGACCGGAAGCCTTTTCAGCCAGTCCATGATCCGACTCCGTCCCCCTCGTGAGAGCCCCATGTCCTGATACCCCGGAACCGGGCCTCCGTGGCCGGTGCCGTGCCGGACGGGCTCTCACCAGTCGGCCACCGCCAGGGCGTACATCACCGCCCAGACCAGGCCGATGACGGCGAGCGCGCGGTCGCCCAGCACCACCTCCTCGGGTTCGCCGGCGGTCCCGCGGTCGGCGAAGACGGCGTATCTGAGGACGGCGAGGACGAAGGCGACCACGGACAGCTGCCGCCAGGGCAGCACGCTGGCGTGCGGCACGCCGCCCTCCTCCAGGGCCCACAGGCAGTAGCCGAGGACGGCGACGCCCGCGGCGAGCTGCCAGACGAAGCGGAGGTAGCCGGTGGTGTATTCGGTGAGCAACGCGCGCGTGGCGCCCGCTTTTCCGGTCATCTGCACGGCTTCGGAGTAGCGCTTGGCGGCGACCATGAACAGCGCGCCGAACCCGGTGGTGATGAGGAACCAGCGGGACAGGGGGATGCCGAGGGCGAGGCCGCCGATCACCGCGCGCATCACGAAGCCGGTGGTGACGACGACGAGGTCGACGACCAGGACGTGCTTGAGGCTGACGCAGTACGCCAGTTGCATGGCGAGGTAGGCGGTCAGCAGCGCGGCGGCCTCCGGGGGACACAGCCGGGCCGCGACGGCGGGCGCGAGGACGCCGAGGGCGATTCCGGCGGCGTAGGCGGCCGGCACGGGGACCCGGCCGGCCGCGACCGGGCGGCGGCACTTGACGGGGTGGGCGCGGTCGGCGTCGGCGTCACGCGCGTCGTTGACGAGGTAGACGGCGGCGGCGCAGGCGGTGAACAGGACGAAGACCAGGGCGAGCCGGGTCAGGGCGCGGACGGAGAACAGCTCACCGGCGGCGGCCGGGGCGGCGATCACCAGGACGTTCTTGACCCACTGTTTGGGCCGCGCGGTCAGCAGCAGGCCCTTGAGCAGGCCGCCCCTGTCGGACGGTACGGTCTGCCGGCGGTCGGAGCGCTCGCGCAGGAGGGTCACGCGGGGCCTCCCGTCATCCAGCGGGCGCCGAGGCGGGCCGTGAGCGCTCCGAGGGCGGCGCCGGCCGCCACGTCCGACGGGTAGTGGACGCCGGCCACCAGGCGGGACACACAGACGGCGGCGGCGAGCGGGGGCACCGCGCGGGCGCCCAGCGCGCCGAAGGCGACGGCGGCGGCCGCCGCGGACGTGGCGTGCGAGCTGGGGAAGGAGTACCGGCCGACCGTGCCGACCAGGGGTTCGACATGCGCGGGGCGCGGACGGCGCACGACCCGCTTCACGACCGAGCCGGCGGCGTGGGCGCCCGCGGTGAGCGCGGTGCCGCGCAGCCAGGCGCCGCGCCGGGGGCGGTCGACGACGGCTCCGGCGAGCCCCGCGGCGAACCACACCGCCCCGTGTTCCCCCGCCCGGGACAGGGCTCGCGCGGCCCCGGCGACGCGCGGGTCCGCGCCGCACGCTCTGAAGGCCGAGACGATCCGGTGGTCCATGCCGTGGAGACCGAGGGGGCGGAGGAGATCGTGGAGGTCGTCCATGGGGACTCACTGTTCACGCCCGGCGGGCCGGAATTCCCGTCCTCAGGGAGCGACATCCCATTAATCACCCGTTTCAGGGACGGGAATGACGTTTCAAAACTAAAAAGTCACATAGGGACGATACGGTCACCGTCATGCCTGCCGAGACCGTTCCCGTCACGGGGTGGGGCCGCACCGCCCCCTCCGCCGCCCGGCTGATCCGCCCACGGACGTACGAGGAGGCCGCCCTGGCCGTCCGCGAGTGCGGGTCGCGCGGGGGCATCGCGCGGGGGCTGGGACGGGCGTACGGGGACGCGGCGCAGAACGCGGGCGGCGCCGTGCTCGACATGACGGGTCTGGACCGCGTGCACGCGGTCGACGCCGACGGCGGCACCGTGCTGTGCGACGCGGGCGTCTCCCTGCACCGGCTGATGGAGGTGCTGCTGCCGCTCGGCTGGTTCGTGCCGGTGACGCCGGGCACGCGCTATGTGACCGTCGGCGGGGCGATCGGCGCCGACATCCACGGCAAGAACCACCATGTCTCCGGCTCCTTCTCCCGCCACGTGCTGTCCTTGGAACTGCTCACCGCCGACGGGCGGATCCGTACGGTCGTGCCGGGCACGCCGCTGTTCGGGGCGACCGCGGGCGGCATGGGCCTGACCGGGGTGATCCTCACCGCGACGGTCCGGCTCCAGCCGGTCGAGACCTCGCTGATGCGCGTCGACACCGAGCGCGCGGACGACCTCGACGACCTGATGGCCCGCCTCGCCGACACCGACCACCGCTACCGCTACTCGGTCGCCTGGATCGATCTGCTGGCCCGCGGCCGGGCCACCGGCCGCGCGGTGCTCACGCGCGGTGACCACGCCCCCCTGGACGCGCTGCCCCGGGGCTCACGCGCGCGCGGGGAGCCGCTTTCCTTCCGTACCTCCCGGCTCCCGGCCGCCCCGCCCTTCGTCCCCGAGGGTCTGCTCAGCCGCACCACCGTGGGCCTGTTCAACGAGCTCTGGTACCGCAAGGCCCCCCGCGCGCGGATGGGGCAACTCCAGCGCATCCCCGCGTTCTTCCACCCCCTGGACGGCGTGCCGCACTGGAACCGCGTCTACGGCCGGGGCGGCTTCGTGCAGTACCAGTTCGTCGTCGGGCACGGCCGGGAGGACGCCCTGCGCCGGATCGTGCGCCGGATCTCCGAGCGCCGCTGCCCGTCCTTCCTCGCCGTCCTCAAGCGCTTCGGGGAGGCCGACCCGGGCTGGCTGTCCTTCCCGGTGCCGGGGTGGACCCTGGCCCTGGACATCCCGGCGTCACTGCCCGGTCTCGGCGGCTTCCTCGACGAACTCGACGAGGAGGTCGCCGGCGCCGGCGGGCGCGTCTACCTCGCCAAGGACTCCCGGCTGCGCCCGGAGCTGCTCGCGGCCATGTACCCCCGCCTGGACGACTTCCGCGCGCTGCGCGCCGAACTGGACCCGCGCGGGGTGTTCGTCTCCGACCTGGCCCGCCGCCTCCACCTCTAGGCAACCTCTAGGAGCTGTCATGAAGGACGCCTTCGGTCTCCCCCAGTCCCTGCTCGTCCTCGGCGGTACGTCCGAGATCGCGCTGGCCACCGCGCGGCGGCTGATCGCCCGCCGCACCCGCACGGTGTGGCTGGCCGGCCGTCCCTCCCCCGGCCTGGACGAGGCCGCCGGGCAGCTGCGCGGCCTCGGCGCCGAGGTGCGCACGGTCGCCTTCGACGCGCTCGACCCCGCCGCCCACGAGGACGCGCTCGGCAAGGTCTTCGCCGAGGGCGACGTCGACATGGTGCTGCTCGCCTTCGGCACCCTGGGCGACCAGGCGCACGACGAGCGGGACCCGCAGGCCGCGGTGCGGGTCGCACAGACCAACTACACCGGCGCGGTCTCGGCGGGCCTGGTGTGCGCGAGCGCCCTCCAGGCGCAGGGCCACGGCTCGCTGGTGGTGCTGTCCTCCGTGGCGGGCGAGCGGGCCCGCCGCGCGAACTTCATCTACGGCTCCAGCAAGGCCGGCCTGGACGCCTTCGCCCAGGGCCTCGGCGACGCCCTGTACGGCACGGGGGTGCACGTCATGGTCGTACGCCCCGGTTTCGTCCGTACGCGGATGACCGCCGGACTTCCCGAGGCGCCGCTGGCCACCACGCCGGAGGCGGTCGCGGCGGCCGTCGAGCTGGGGCTGCGGCGCCGCGCGGAGACCGTGTGGGTGCCGGGCGCCCTGCGGATGGTGATGTCGGCGCTACGGCATCTGCCGCGCGGGGTGTTCCGCCGGCTGCCGGTCTGAGGGCCGTCCGGGGCTGCTCAGCGGGCGGAGACGGATCCCCTGTCCACGCTCCCGGGCTGCGGGGGCACCACCGTGGAGCCGAAGGGGAACTCGCGCAGCTTGCGCCACACCCCGTCGGCGCCCTGTTCGTAGAGCGCGAAGCCGGTGCAGGGCCACTCGGCCTCGTAGTCGGCGAGGTCGGCGTAGGCGCGGTCCATGGCCGCCTCGTCGATCCCGTGCGCCACGGTGACATGCGGGTGGTACGGGAACTGCAGCTCGCGGGGGACGGGTCCGGAGGCGTCGCGGACCTGCTTCTGCAGCCAGCCGCACGCCGCGCCGCCCTCGACGACCTGGACGTACACCACCGGCGTCAGCGGCCGGAAGGTGCCGGTGCCCGACAGCCGCATGGGGAACGGGCGGGCGGCCGCGGCGATCTCGCCGAGGTGCGCCTCGACGGCCGCCAGGTCGGTGTCGCCGACCTCCGTCGGCGGCAGCAGGGTGATGTGTGTGGGAATACCGTGAGCCGCGGCGTCGCCGAAGCCCGCGCGCAGCTGCTGAAGCCGGCTGCCGTGAGGCTCCGGGACCGCGATCGACACGCCGATCGTTACGGTCCCCACGTCGTCTCCTGTCGTTGTGGTGGTGAAGCGTGACGGTGAAGCTGCGGTGAGCACCGGGTGACCGCCGAAACGGTCACCCGGTTATCGACTGTACGACCACGACTCGGATGCGGGCAGGCGCAACCGGAGTGATGTGCAGCGCTGTGCGGTGGTGCGGATCGCGGCCGCGGGCCGGTTCAGCGCCGGTTCAGCGCTCGGCGGTTCAGCGCTCGGCGGTTCAGTGCTTGGCGGGCAGGAAGCCGACCCGGTCGTACGCCTGGGAGAGGGTCTCCGCTGCGACGGCACGCGCCTTCTCCGCACCCTTGGCCAGGATCGAGTCGAGCGTCTCGGGGTCGTCCAGGTACTGCTGGGTGCGCTCCTTGAACGGGGTCACGAACTCGACCATGACCTCGGCGAGGTCCGTCTTGAGCGCACCGTAGCCCTTGCCCTCGTACTTCTGCTCCAGCTCGGGGACGTCCGCTCCGGTGAGGGTCGAGTAGATCGTGAGGAGATTGCTCACCCCGGGCTTCTCCACGACGTCGTAGCGGACCACCGTGTCGGTGTCGGTGACCGCGCTCTTCACCTTCTTGGCGGTGGCCTTCGGCTCGTCCAGGAGGTTGATGAGGCCCTTCGGCGTGGACGCCGACTTGCTCATCTTGACCGCCGGGTCCTGGAGGTCGTAGATCTTCGCCGTCTCCTTGAGGATGTACGGCTTCGGCATCGTGAACGTCTCGCCGAACCGGCCGTTGAACCGCTCGGCGAGGTCGCGGGTGAGCTCGATGTGCTGGCGCTGGTCCTCGCCCACCGGCACCTCGTCGGCCTGGTAGAGCAGGATGTCCGCGACCTGCAGGACCGGGTACGTGAACAGGCCGACCGAGGCGCGGTCGGCGCCCTGCTTGGCGGACTTGTCCTTGAACTGGGTCATGCGGGAGGCCTCGCCGAAACCGGTGAGGCAGTTCATGATCCAGGCGAGCTGGGCGTGCTCGGGGACGTGACTCTGCACGAAGAGCGTGCAGCGGTCGGGGTCGAGACCGGCGGCCAGCAGCTGGGCGACGGCCAGCCGGGTGTTGGCACGCAGCTCCTTCGGGTCCTGCGGAACCGTGATCGCGTGCAGGTCGACGACCATGTAGAACGCGTCGTGGGTCTCCTGCAGGGCCACCCACTGGCGGACGGCGCCGAGGTAGTTGCCGAGGTGGAACGAGCCTGCGGTGGGCTGGATTCCGGAGAGCACGCGGGGTCGGTCAGTCGCCATGCCCACCATTCTCTCAGGTCCCGCGGGGCGGTCCGGAACGGACCGGGAACAGGTGGGAACCGATCCGTCCCCGGCGGTGTAACAAGAGTGTGAGGACGCGGGAGGGGGGCCGCATCGTCGATGAGGCCGCGGTGATCGCACGCGTACGCGCCGGAGAGCCAGAGGCGTACGCGGAGCTGGTGCGGGCCCATACGGGCATCGCGCTCAGGGCGGCCGCCGCGCTCGGGGCGGGGGCGGACGCGGAGGACGTGGTGCAGCAGGCCTTCGTGAAGGCGTACTGCGCGCTGGGCCGGTTCCGGGACGGCATGGCGTTCCGGCCGTGGCTGCTGTCGATCGTGGCCAATGAGACGAGGAACACAGTGCGCGCCGCCGTGCGCCGGAACACCCTCGCCGACCGGGAGGCGGCGTTCGTGGAGGTGGAACCGGTGATACCGGAGTCGGCCGATCCGGCGGTCGCGACGCTGGAGACCGAGCGCCGCGGGGCACTGGTGGCCGCCCTGGAGAAGCTGGGCGAGGAGCATCGGCTGGTCGTCACCTACCGCTATCTGCTCGAGATGGACGAGCGGGAGACCGCCCAGGCCCTGGGCTGGCCCCGGGGCACGGTGAAATCGCGGTTGAACCGCGCCCTGCGCAAGCTGGAGCGCCTGCTGCCGGACTTCCGGCCCGGGGAAGGGGGTGAGAGGCGTGAGTGAGCGGTACGACGGTGAGGCCGCCCGGCTGCGGGAGGAGTTGCGGGCGCTGGGGCGGGCGCTGGACGGGGCGGACTCGGCGGCAGGGTCCGAGTCGATGGTCGAGCGGGTGCTGGGGCAGATACTCGCCGAGGAACTGCCGGTCCCGGCTGTCGAGCCGACGAGGGCCGGCGAGCGGCTGCGGGCGGCGCGGCGCTGGACGCGGGCGCGGTGGCGGTCACTGGTCGCGGCCCTGTGCGGACTGCTGACGGTGCTGACGCTGACGCCTCCGGTGCGGGCGGCGGTGATCGACTGGTTCGACTTCGGCGGGGTCGAGGTGCGGTACGACCCGTCGGCGGTGCCCTCGCCGGGCGCGGAGGTGCCGGGCTGCGGGAGGTCGGTCTCGCTCGGTGAGGCGGAGCGGCGGGCCGGGTTCACGCCGTTGGTGCCGAAGGCGCTGGGCGCTCCGGACGCGGTGACGGTGAGCGGGCTGCCGCGAGGGCGGTCCCTGGTGAGCCTGTGCTGGCGGGAGGAGGGGCGGACGATCCGGCTGGACGAGTTCCCGGGCCGCCTGGACATCACCTTCCTCAAGAGCGTGCGTGAGCAGCCGGAGCGGCTGTCGCTGGGCGGAGGAAGCCATGAGGGCGGTGTTCCGGATCCGGCCCTGTGGTTCCCGCGACCGCATGTGCTGGGCTTCTGGCTGGTGGACACGGACGGTCACCGGTTCACCCGGGAGGAGCGTACGGCGGGGCCGACCCTGCTGTGGCCGCACGGCGGTGGGGCCGCCTCGGGGGAGGCCGCGGACGGGGTGACGCTGCGGCTGGAGGGGGTGGCGTCGAAGGTGCGGGCGCTGGAGATCGCGGGGGAGGTCGAGGAGGTGGGCCGGTAGCGGCCGGGCTTCGGAGGGCCGCGGAGGGCCTCGGAATCGGGAGGGCCCGACGGGGAACCCCGGCGGGTCGGGCGGTGTACCAGAAGTGACAGGCGGCTCATGGTCGGGCCGCACGGGGATCGACCGGCCGAGTGGGGGTCCGGATGCGCGGGTGGAAGGGCAGGGTTCGACAACTGACAGCGGGGGTGGGCGCATTGGCAGCGGCGCTGGCCCTGATGATGTGGGGAGCGTCGCCGGCCCTCGCCGGGGGCCCGACGAGCGTGCTGGTGGTCTCGCCGGAGAGCCGGGAGACCGCCTCCCTGTACTACTCCGACGCGGAGTACGGCGAGCTGGAGCGGCTGCTCGGCCCGCCCGACAAGGGCACCCGGAACAAGCCGCCGGAGGCCGGCCCGGCCGCGGTCCGGTTGGTCAACGTGTCGTGGATGGTGCACGACGTGGCGCCCTGGCGTGTGGACCGGATCTTCCTCGGGAGCATCGAAAAGGATGTGTGGATACACACAGCAGCAAACCTCCCAGAGACGCCGAACGGCGTCTGGCACCGCGCCGAGCACCCGTCCGACCTGCACAAGCTGCTGTACGAGCTGGGCGTGATGGGCCATATGAAAGGGACGGGCTCGGCCTCCAACATCTATCCGGCGCCCTGGGAGACGGAGGCCGCCGACTCCACCGCCGGATCCGGCACATCGGGCTCCGGTACGGAGCAGGGCGCGGCGGCGGACTCGACGGCACGGGCCACATCAGGTGCGGGCGACGGCACGGGGTGGTGGTGGGCAGTACCGGGGGTCGTGGCCGGAGCGGCGCTGGCCCTGGTGCTGCGCCCGTATGTGACGCGGTTGCCGCTGATCCGCCGACGGAAGGACGACCCGGGACCGAGGCAGGAGCTGCTGGACACCTGAGAACGGGCGCGCGGCGGCCCGGTACATGACCGGACCGCCGCAGGGCGCGTCGAACAGGACCGGGCTGCCTCAGCCGAGGTCGATCTCCGGGTAGAGCGGGAAGCCGGCCACGAGGTCGGTGGCGCGGCGGGAGATCTCGTCGGCGACCTTCGCGTCGAGGACGTGGGCCGCCTTGGAAGGGGCGCCGGACTTGGTGGTGCCGGGCTCGGTCGTCGTCAGGACCCGGTCGATCAGGCCCGCGACCTCGTCCATCTCCGCCGTGCCGAGACCGCGCGTGGTCAGCGCGGGAGTGCCGATGCGGATGCCGGAGGTGTACCAGGCGCCGTTGGGGTCGGCCGGGATGGCGTTGCGGTTGGTGACGATGCCCGAGTCGAGCAGGGCGGCCTCGGCCTGACGGCCGGTGAGGCCGTAGGAGGTGGCGACGTCGATCAGGTTGAGGTGGTTGTCGGTACCGCCGGTGACCAGGGTGGCGCCGCGGCGCATCAGGCCTTCGGCGAGGGCGCGGGAGTTGTCGACGATGCGCTGGGCGTAGTCCTGGAAGGCGGGCTGCCGGGCCTCGGCGAGGGCGACGGCCTTGGCGGCCATGACGTGCGGGAGCGGGCCGCCGAGGACCATCGGGCAGCCGCGGTCGACCTGGTCCTTGAGGGAGTCGTCGCACAGCACCATGCCGCCGCGCGGGCCGCGCAGCGACTTGTGGGTGGTGGTGGTGACGATCTGGGCGTGCGGGACCGGGTCGAAGTCGCCGGTGAGGACCTTGCCGGCGACCAGACCGGCGAAGTGGGCCATGTCGACCATGAGCGTGGCGCCGACCTCGTCGGCGATCTCCCGCATGATCCGGAAGTTCACGAGACGGGGGTAGGCGGAGTAGCCGGCGACGATGATCAGCGGCTTGAACTCGCGGGCGGAGGCGCGCAGGGCCTCGTAGTCGATGAGGCCGGTGGCCGGGTCGGTGCCGTAGGAGCGCTGGTCGAACATCTTGCCGGAGATGTTCGGGCGGAAGCCGTGGGTGAGGTGGCCGCCGGCGTCCAGGGACATGCCGAGCATGCGCTGGTTGCCGAAGGCCTGGCGGAGCTCGGCCCAGTCGGCCTCGGAGAGGTCGTTGACCTGGCGGGCGCCGGTCTTCTCCAGGAAGGGGGCCTCGACGCGGTCGGCGAGGACGGACCAGAAGGCGACGAGGTTGGCGTCGATGCCGGAGTGCGGCTGGACGTAGGCGTGGCGGGCGCCGAAGAGCTCCTTGGCGTGCTCGGCGGCGAGCGACTCGACGGTGTCGACGTTGCGGCAGCCGGCGTAGAAGCGGCGGCCGATGGTGCCCTCGGCGTACTTGTCGCTGAACCAGTTGCCCATCGCCAGGAGGGTGGCCGGGGAGGCGTAGTTCTCGGAGGCGATCAGCTTGAGCATCTCGCGCTGGTCGGCGACCTCCTGGCCGATGGCGTCGGCGACGCGCGGCTCGACGGCGCGGATCACGTCGAGGGCGGAGCGGAAGGCGGTGGAAGCGGTGGAGAGGGACTGCTCGGCTGACATGGGGGACCTCCGGACGTGGCGTTCGGCGTTCACGGTACGGCCCAGGCGCACGGCACATGTTCCGGACCCGCGGGGGTCCGGGGGCCGCTTCCCGATGGTCGGTCCCATCCCAGCACGCCAGTCACGGCCTCTCGGCCACATTACCCAACGGCACGGGGTGCCGTGGTCCGACGTCCATCATGCGAGCGGGTTGCCGCAGCGGCTCTCCGCGGGTGCGTCATGGCCGGTCGCGCCCACGCGGCGGAGCCGCACACGTCACGGTCCCGCGTCCCTGTGGGGCACTACAGGATCACGTGGGGCAGGAAGCGGGCGTATTCGTCCGTCACCAAGCCGGAGGATTCCCTGATGCCCAGGCCCGCGGACTCGTTCTCGACCACCCAGGTACCCAGGACGACGTGGTTGCCGTCGAAAGTGGGCAGCGGGGCCAGCTGCTGGTAGCAGCAGGGTTCGTCGCGCAGGACGGGGTCGGAGCCGGGCTCGTGGAGGGTCACGCCGGCGCCCTCGCGGCCGAGCAGCGGCTTGGCGACCCAGCCCGTGGTGTCGGCCAGCTCCCTCGGGCCGTCCAGGTAGGCGGGGAGGAGGTTGGGGTGGTCGGGGTAGAGCTCCCAGAGGATCGCCAGGAGGGCCTTGTTGCTCAGCAACATCTTCCAGGCGGGCTCGATCCACAGGGTGGAGCCGGTGCCACCGCCGTTGTCGAGCGTGGCGAGAACATGACCGGAGAAGCGGTCGGTGGTGAGCCACTCCCAGGGATACAACTTGAAGATGCTGCGGATGAACCGGAGGCCGTTGTCGACGAAGCGGCCGGAGAGGCGGTCCCAGCCGATCTCCTCCATGGAGATCCACTCGGTGTCGAGGCCGGCCTGTTCGGCGGTCTCCTTGAGGTAGGCGACGGTCATGAGGTCCTCGCCGTACTCGTCGGCGGAGGAGTGGGCGAAGTACAGGGGGCTGCCCGGCGGGAGGAGGGCGGCCTGCTTCTTCCAGGCGTCGACGAGGCGTTCGTGGAGGGAGTTCCACTGGTCGGCGCCGGGGAAGCGCTCCTCCATCCAGAACCACTGGGGGGAGGCGGCCTCCACCAGGGAGGTCGGGGTGTCGGCGTTGTACTCCAGCAGCTTCGCGGGACCTGTCCCGTCGTAACGGAGGTCGAAGCGCCCGTAGACGGAGGGGAGTTCGGCACGCCGGTGCCAGGCCTCGGCGACCAGGCGGGCGATGCGCGGGTCGGTGATGCCGAGGTCGGCGAAGCGGTCGGTGGTGACGATGTGCTCGGCGGCGGCGAGGCACATGCCGTGCAGTTCCTCGACGACCTCCTCCAGCGTCTCGACCTCGCCCAGGCCGAAGACGTAGTAGGCGCTCTCGTCCCAGTAGGGTCGCAGGGAGCCGTCCGGGTACCGGGTGAGCGGATAGATCAGCCCCTGCTCCTCGACGGTCTCCTGCCAGCCGGGGCGGGGCTCGGTCGTACGCCGTTCCATGACCCGCTCAGCCGCCGCTGCTGCCGGAGCCCGAGCAGCCGAAGCCGCCCCGGTCGACGGCCTCGCTGCGGCTGAAGGTGCCGTAGTCGGCGTAGCCGCCGCTGACGTCGGCGTCGTAGTACCAGTCGGCGTCGGCACGGGACTTGCCGCCCTTGCCGCGGGAACCGGAGGTCGTCCCGGAGGTCGTGCAGTTCTTGTCGGCGACGACCTTGTAGCCGTTGGTGTAGTCGTAGCTGTCCCGGTCCACGCAGCGCCGGTCCGGATCCGACCCGCACGAGGTCAGCGCCGCCGCAAGGACGCCCATACCGCCGAGCACCACCGTGCTGGACCGCAACCGCCGCCGTGACTCCGCCATGCCCTTCACTCCCCCTCGCACTCCCCCGGGTCACCTTCCCCGGCTCGCGGCGGACAGCCTAGAGACCGCCTGGACGGCCCGCGTAGGAGCCCCCGCTTCCGCCCCTCCCCTCGCCGCCGTTTCGCCCTCTTTTGCATGCATGGGCCGGTTCCGTGGCTCGTCATGCGCCCCCGCACGGCCTGTACCCGTCCGCCCCGGGCGGCCCCGACGGGAAGCCACCGGCCGCGTCCCCTCCGCCGACGGCACCCGCACGCGTCCGGTGCGTCACGGCAACGCCCTGCACAGGGCGTCCAGGGTGCTCGCCCAGGCGTGGTCCGGTGGGGTGGCGTAGCCGACCACCAGGGCGTCGCCCGCCGCGGCGGCGGTGGCGGGGTGGCGGAAGCGGGAGAGGCCGAGGACGGCGAGGTTCTGCCAGGTGGCGGCCTGGACCACGGACCGTTCGGTGCCGGGCGGTAGTCGGAGGACGGCGTGCAGGCCGGCCGCGATGCCGGTGATCCGGACGTCGGGGGCCCGGACGGCGAGGGACTCGACCAGGGAGTCGCGGCGGCGGCGGTAGCGCAGGCGGGCGGCGCGGACGTGGCGGTCGTAGGCGCCGGAGGTGAGGAACTCGGCGAGGGTGAGCTGTTCGAGGGCGCTGACGGAGCTGCCGCCGCCGTGGGCCACGACCTCCGGGACCAGGGACGGGGGCAGGACCATCCAGCCCAGGCGGAGTCCGGGGGCGAGGGACTTGCTGGCCGTGCCGAGGTAGGCCACGTGGTCGGGGCCGAGGTTCTGGAGCGCGCCGACGGCCTGGCGGTCGTAGCGGAACTCGCCGTCGTAGTCGTCCTCCAGGATCAGTCCGCCGGTGCGGCGCGCCCAGTCGACGACGGCGGTGCGCCGCTCGGGGCGCAGGGCGCCGCCCAGCGGGAACTGGTGGGCCGGGCTGAGCAGGACCGCGTCGGCGTCGCCCGGGTCCTGTGCGCGGGTGCCGAGGGAGTCGAAGGGGAGCGGGGTGGTGGTCAGGCCGGCGCGGACGGCCAGGTCCCAGTGGACGTCCAGGCCGTAGGACTCCACGGCGAGGGTGCGGGCGCCGCGGGCGCGCAGGACCTCGCAGAGGAGGCGGAGGCCGTGGGCGAAGCCGGAGCAGACGACGATCCGGTCGGGATCGGTTCGTACGCCGCGCACCCGGGCGAGGTAGTCCGCGAGGGCCGTGCGCAGTTCGGGGCGGCCACGCGGGTCGCCGTAGCCGAGGGCGTCGTGCGGGGCGGCGGCGAGGGCGCGGCGGGTGGCCCTGAGCCATTCGGCACGGGGGAAGGAGGAGAGGTCGGGGGTGCCCGGGACGAGGTCGTACGGGAGCCGGCCGGGGGCTCGGCGCGGGGAGGGGCGGCGGGTCGGCGGGGTGGGGGCCGCGCGGTCGGCGACGCGGGTGCCGGAGCCCTGCCGTGCGGTGAGCCAGCCCTCGGCGATCAGGTCGGCGTAGGCGTCGGCGACGGTGTTGCGGGCGATGCCCAGGTCGGCGGCGAGGGAGCGGGAGGAGGGCAGCCGGGTGCCGGGAGTGAGCCGGCCGGTGCGGACGGCCTCGCGCAGGGCGTCGGTCAGGCCGCGGCGCAGGCCGGGGCCGGCCGGTTCGAGGTGGAGGTCGATGCCGGAAGTGGCCCAGTGATCCGCCATGGAAATGGACCATACTCCTGGGCTGCTCTGCTCCTAGGGTCGAGGCATGACGAACACCGAAACGAACCCGACGTACGCCGCCGAGCTGCCCGTCCGGCTGGAGTGGGCCCGGCACGCCCCCGAGGTGTACAAGGCGATGATCCGGCTGGACTCCGCGGCCAGGAAGGGCCTCGACACCAAGCTGTACGAACTGGTCAAGATCCGCGCCTCCCAGCTCAACCACTGCGCGTTCTGCCTGGACATGCACACCAAGGACGCGCTCGCGGCGGGCGAGAGCGTCGAGCGGATCATCCAGCTCGGCGCGTGGGAGGAGTCGCGGCACTTCTACACGGAGAAGGAGCTCGCGGCGATCGAGCTGACCGAGGCCGTCACCGTGCTGACGGACGGCTTCGTGCCGGACGAGGTGTACGAGCGGGCCGCCAAGCGGTTCGAGGAGCCGGAGCTGGCGCAGCTGATCGCCGCGATCACGGTGATCAACGCCTGGAACCGGTTCGGTGTGACCTGCCGGATGACTCCGGGCCACCACACGCCGGGACAGCACGGGTGACGGCTCGTGCGCCCCGCCTCGGCGCCGGTTCGTGCCCGAGGAGGTGTACGAGCGGGCGGCCGGGCACTTCGACGCCGTCCGGCTCGCCCACCTCGTCGCGCTGATCACCGTCGTCGACGGCCGGAACCGGCCGATGGCCGGCCGGCGGCTCCCCCCGGGCTCCGCCGAGTGGTGGACCGGGAGGTCAGGACAGCCACTTCCGCCATGTGGACGCGTGGCTGTCCACCCACTTCCCGGCCGCCTCCCGCGGTGACAGCTTCTGCTCGGCGATCATCAGGGAGACCTCGTTCTGGTCCTCGGTCGTCCACGTGAACTTCTTCAGGAAGTCCGCCGCCTCGCCGCCGTGCCGCGCGAAGTCCGCGTTGAGGTACTTCTGCAGCGGGGTCACCGGGTAGGCGCAGGCGACCTCCGCCGGGTCGGCGTCGCAGCCCTCCTCGTACGCGGGCAGCTCCACCTCGGTCATCGGCACCTTCTCGGACAGCCACTGGGGTGTGTACCAGTAGGTCAGGAAGGGCTTCTTCTCCTTGGCGAACTGCTTGATCTGGGTGATCTGCGCGGCCTCGGAGCCGGCGAACACCACCCGGTAGTCCAGCTTCAGGTTCTTCACCAGCGCCTTGTCGTTGGTGACGTAGGACGGTGAGCCGTCCATCAGCTGGCCCTTGCCGCCGCTCTCCGGGGTGCGGAACCGCTCGGCGTACTTGTTGAGGTTCTTCCAGTCCGTGACGTCGGGGTGCTGCTCGGCGAAGTACGTCGGCACGAACCAGCCGATGTGCCCGGTGACACCGAGGTCGCCGCCGTTCACGATCGTCTTCTTGTCGTCGACGTACCGCTGCTCCTGTTCGGGGTGCCCCCAGTCCTCCAGGATGGCGTCGACGCGGCCCTGGCTGAGCGCGTCCCACGCGGGCACCTCGTCGACCTGGACGGTGTCGACGCGGTAGCCGAGCTCGTGCTCCAGCAGGTACTGGGCGACGGCCACGTTGGCCTGCGCGCCGACCCAGGACTGCACGGACAGGGTGACCGTCCTGGCGCCCCGGGCGTTCGCGAAGGGGTGCGCCTGTTCGGTCATGTCGGCTGCGCCGCAGCCGGTGGCCAGCGCCAGCACGGCGACGGCCGCCGTCACACGCGTGCGGGTCATCTCAGGCTCCCTTCGCCGTACGGCGTTCGGTCGGCTGGGTCACCCGGTCGAGCATCAGGCCCAGGCAGACGATCGCGGCCCCGGCGACCAGGCCGGTCGCCAGGTCGCCCTGGGCGAGGCCGAAGACGACGTCGTAGCCGAGCGCTCCGCCGCCGACCAGGCCGCCGATGATGACGACGGCGAGGACCAGGACCACGCCCTGGTTGACGGCGAGCAGCAGCGCGGGGCGGGCCAGCGGGAGCTGGACCTGGCGCAGCTGCTGGGCGCTGGTCGCGCCGAGCGAGCGGGCGGATTCCAGGGCGGCCGGGTCGACCTGGCGCAGACCCTGGGTGGTGATGCGGACGACGGCGGGCAGCGCGTAGACGATCGCGGCGGCGACGGCCGGGGCGCGGCCGACGCCGAACAGGGCGACGACCGGGATCAGGTACACGAACTGCGGCATCGTCTGGAACACGTCCAGGACGGGACGCAGCAGGCGCTCGACGCGGTCGCTGCGGGCGGCGGCGATGCCGGCCGTGAAGCCGATGACGAGCGTCACGGCGACGGCGGCGAGAACCTGCGACAGCGTGTCCAGCGACGGCTTCCACACGCCGAGCACCCCGATCGCGGTCATGGCCAGGACGGCGGTGAGCGCGGTGCGCCAGGTGCCGATCAGCCAGGCCGGGGCGGCGACGATCAGGAGCACCGACCACCAGGGCAGCCCCTGCAGGCCGTCCCGGAGCGGGTCGAGGACCCAGGTGGTGAAGTGGCCCGCCCAGTCGGCGGTGCCGCCGATGACGGGGACTCCGGAGTAGAGGTGGCCGGTCATCCAGTCGACGGCCCGGTTGACCGGCTCGGCGATGCCGACGGCCCATCCGTCGGGCCACTCCAGACGGTCCGCGAGACGTCCGGCGACCGCGACGGCCACGGCGGCGACCAGGGCGTACGCCCACAGCGCGCGGGCGTGCGGCGCGGGCGGCTGTCCGAGTCGCGCGCCGGCCGCGCCGGTCACCCGGTCGAGGACGACGGCGAGCAGCACGATCGGGATGCCGGCCGCGAGCGCGGCGCCGACGTCGACCGAGGCCAGCGCCTGGTAGACCCGGTCGCCGAGACCGCCGGCGCCGATCACGGAGGCGATGACGGCCATGGACAGCGCCATCATGATCGTCTGGTTGAGGCCGAGGAGGAGTTCCCTGCGGGCCAGCGGGATGCGGGCGGTCAGCAGGCGCTGGCGTGCGGTGGTCCCGAGCGACTCGACCGCCTCCAGCACCTCCTTGTCGGCGCCGCGCAGACCGAGCGCGGTGAGGCGCGCCATGGGCGGGGCGGCGTAGACGACGGTGGCCAGGACGGCCGCGGGAACGCCGATGCCGAAGACCAGGACGACGGGGAGGAGGTAGGCGAAGGCCGGGAGGACCTGCATGGTGTCGAGGACCGGGCGCAGGACGCGGTCCATGCGGTCGGAGAGGCCGGCGGCGAGGCCGAGCAGCGCGCCGAGGAGGACGGACGCGGCGACCGCCACGACCATGAGCGCGAGCGTCTGCATGGTCGGTACCCACATGCCGAGCAGGCCGCAGGCGAGGAACGCGGTGGCGGTGCCGAGGGCCAGGCGGAGACCGGCGACGCGCCAGGCGACCAGGGCGGACACGGCGGTCACTCCCGCCCAGCCGACGGCGAGGAGGGCGAGGTAGGCGGCGCGTACGGCGATGACGACGGTGTTGCTGACGTGGCCGAGGAAGTGGAGGAACAGGGGGTGGGTGTCCCTGTTGTCGATGATCCAGTCGCTGGTTCCGGCGAGAGGTCCGGAGACGTCGACGGTCAGGGCCTCGGGCCAGGTGCCGTTCGCCCAGCGGGCGGCGGCGAGGGGGACGAGGACCGCGGCGATCAGGGCGAGGGCGGCGAGTTTGCGTACGGCCGGGTGGGTGAGGATGCCCGGCGGGGACGCCTTCCGGGGTGTCGCGGTGAGCGTTGCCATCACACCGGCTCCTCGCCGGTGGTGGCGGGGGTGGCTGTTTGCTCGCGGCGCTTTGCCGGTGCCGCTGCGCCCGCCCTCCCCCACTCTCGGCTTCGCTCGAGCGGGGGGACCCCCGTCGCCCTGGGGGCACCTCCCAGGCCCTTTCGGGCTCTGGGGGAGGCACGGTTGCCCGCAGCCGCGTCGGCGCGACCGCCCGCGACTGTGGCACCTGCCACCACGTCCAGCAGCGCGCCCGCGTCCACCACCCCCACGCACCTGCCGTCGTCCATGACCCGGGCCGGGGTGCCTGCCCTGGCCACTGCCTCGATGGCCTCCGAGACCGTGGCATCCGGGCGGAGTGCCGGGCCCGTGCCGGCCTCTTCCGCCGAGGTGACGGGGCGCATCGCCGTGCGGACCGTCAGGACCTGTTCGCGGGGGACGTCGCGGACGAAGGCGCGGACGTAGTCGTCGGCGGGTGAGCCGACGATCTCCTCGGGGGTGCCGAGCTGGACCACGCGGCCGTCGCGCATCAGGGCGATGCGGTCGCCGAGCTTCAGTGCTTCCTGGAGGTCGTGGGTGATGAAGACCATCGTGCGGCCCTCCTCGCGGTGCAGCCGCACCACCTCCTCCTGCATGTCCCGCCGGATGAGCGGGTCCAGCGCGCTGAACGGCTCGTCGAAGAGGAGGACCTCGGGGTCGACGGCGAGCGCGCGGGCAAGGCCGACACGCTGGCGCTGGCCGCCGGAGAGCTGGGCGGGTCTGCGCTGCTCCATGCCCTCCAGGCCGACCTTGGCGACCACCTCGGCGGCCCGCTCCCGGCGTTCCGCCTTCCCCACGCCCTGGATCTCCAGGCCGTAGGCGACGTTGTCGAGGACGGTGCGGTGCGGCAGCAGGCCGAAGTGCTGGAAGACCATGGCGGCACGGTGCCGGCGCAGTGCGCGCAGCCGGGCCCTGTCCATGGCGCGGACGTCCTCGCCGTCGATGGCGATGGTGCCGGCGGTCGGCTCGATCAGCCGGGTCAGACAGCGCACCAGTGTGGACTTGCCCGAGCCGGACAGACCCATGACGACGAAGACCTCGCCCTTGCGCACGTCGAAGGAGACGTCCCGGACGGCGGCCGTGCAACCGGTGCGGGAGCGCAGCTCGGCCGGGTCGAGGGCGGTGAGGTCCGGGTCGCCGGGGACGCGGTCGGCCTTCGGCCCGAAGACCTTCCACAGTCCGTCGACGGAGAAGACGGGAGCGGTGCTCACGGTACTCATCACGCACCACCACCGATCAGGTCGACGGCGCGCTCACCGACCATCAGGACCCCGATCATCGGGTTCACGGCGGTCATGGTCGGGAAGACGGAGGCGTCCGCGATCCGGATGCCCTCCAGACCGCGCACCTTCAACTCGGGGTCGACGACGGCCTGTTCGTCGTTCACGGCGCCCATGCGGCAGGTGCCCGCCGGGTGGTAGACGGTGTGCGCGACCTTGCGGGCGTACTCGCCGAGCTCCTCGTCGCCGGTGACGTCCGGTCCCGGGGCCACCTCGCGCTCGAGCCAGTGGGCGAGCGGTTCGGTCTTCGCGATCTCGCGGGCGATGCGGATGCCGTCGACGAGGGTACGGCCGTCGTAGTCGTCCTCGTCGGTGAAGTACCGGAAGTCCAGGGCCGGTTTCACGGACGGATCGGCGCTGGTGAGGTACAGCCGGCCCCGGCTCCTCGGCTTGGGGATGTTCGGGGTCATCGACACGCCGTACGGCGGCCGTTCGTACCCCAGTCGCTCCGGGTGGTCCGTGAACGGGATCTGGTAGAAGTGGAACATCAGGTCGGGGCCTGCCTGTTCGGGGTCGCGGCGCACGAACAGGCCGGCGTCGGAGTCCATCGCGGAGTTCTCCGGGATGGGGCCGTTCGTCTCCCAGACGATCACCGACTCGGGATGGTCGAGCAGGTTCTCGCCGACACCCGGCAGGTCGTGCGCCACGGGTATGCCGAGTGCTTCGAGGTCCTCACGCGGACCGATGCCGGAGTGCAGGAGCAGCCGCGGGGAGTCGACGGCGCCGGCGCACAGCACGACCTCGTCGCGTGCCCTGACGAGGATCTCCTCGCCGTCCTTGGTGCGCACGTGGACGCCCTCGGCGCGGGTGCCGTTCAGTTCGAGCCGGTACGCCCAGGTCTCCAGCATCAGCGTCAGGTTGGGGCGCTCGTCCATCACCGGGTGCAGGTACGCCACCGACGCCGACGAACGCTTGTTGTTCTCCGGGTGGTAGGCGAGGTCGAAGAAGCCGACGCCCTCGCTGAACGGCTTCTTGTTGAAGCCCTCCACGCGCGGCACGCCGAGCGCGGTCCGCGCCGCGTCGACGAAGTCACGGGCGATGGCGTTCCGGTCCTTCTCGTCGACCGGGACGATGTTGTTCTTGAGCCGGGCGTAGTACGCCTCCATGGACACCGCGCCCCAGCCCTTGGCCCCCGCCCGCTCCCACTCGTCCCAGTCGGACGGCAGCGGTTTGAAGGCGATGAGCGTGTTGTGGGAGGAGCAGCCGCCCAGGACGCGGGCGCGGCTGTGCCGGATGTGCGAGTTGCCGCGCGGCTGTTCGGTGGTCGGGTAGTCGTAGTCCAGCTCGCCGCCGAGCAGGCCCATCCAGCGGCGCAGGGTCAGCACGTCGTCGCGGCCGACGTCGCTGGGGCCGCCCTCGATGACGGCGACGGTGACGTCCGGGTTCTCGGTCAGCCGGGAGGCGATGACGGAGCCCGCGGTGCCGCCGCCTATGACGACGTAGTCGTATGCGTGATCGTGTTCCTGGTCGTGTTCGTGGGTGTGAGGGGGCATCTGGGTGGTACTCCTCCGGGGACTCGGGACAGGTGGGGGAAGGGCGACTTCGGGGAAGGGCGGCGCAGGGGGCGCCGCCCGGCGGTCCGTGGTTCAGCCCGCGAACCAGCGCACCGGCTTCGGCGCCAGGTTCTGGTAGACGTGCTTGGTCTCGCGGTACTCGGCGAGACCGGCCGGGCCGAGTTCGCGGCCCACTCCGCTCCTGCCGAAGCCGCCCCACTCCGCCTGGGGGAGGTAGGGGTGGAAGTCGTTGATCCACACGGTGCCGTGGCGCAGCCGTCCGGCCACGCGGCGGGCGCGGCCCGCGTCGGCGGTCCATACGGCGCCGGCCAGCCCGTACTCGGTGTCGTTGGCGAGGGCGACGGCCTCGTCCTCGGTGCGGAAGGTCTCGACGGTGAGGACCGGGCCGAAGACCTCCTCGCGTACGACCTTCATCTCGCGGTGGCAGCGGTCGAGGACGGTCGGCTCGTAGAAGTAGCCGTGCTCGGGGCGTTCGGCGGACGGTGCGGGACGCTTGCCGCCGGAGCGCAGCACCGCGCCCTCCTCGAGCGCGGACTCGACGTACGCCTCGACCTTCGCGCGCTGCTGCTCGGAGACCAGCGGTCCGCACTCGACGCCGTCCTCGGTGCCCCGGCCGAGCCTGATCTTCCCGGCACGGCGGGCGAGTTCGGTGACGAAGCGGTCCCGGACCGACTCCTCGACGATGAGCCGGGCGCCCGCCGAGCAGACCTGGCCGCTGTGGATGAAGGCGGCGTTGAGGGCCTGGTCGACGGCGGTGTCGAAGCCCTCGTCGGTGGCGCAGGCGTCGGCGAAGACGACGTTGGGGTTCTTGCCGCCGAGTTCGAGGGCGACCTTCTTCACGCCCGGAGCGGCTGCCTGGGCTACCTTCGTGCCGCTGATCAGGCCGCCGGTGAAGGAGACCAGGTCGACGTCGGGGTGCTCGGCGAGCCGGGCGCCGACGGTGTGACCGGGGCCGGTGACGATGTTGGCGGCCCCGGCCGGCAGTCCGGCCTCGGTCAGCAGGTCGATGAGGGCGACCGTGGTGAGCGGGGTGATCTCGCTGGGCTTGACCACGAAGGTGTTGCCGGCCGCGAGCGCGGGGGCGATCTTCCAACTGGCCTGGAGCAGGGGGTAGTTCCAGGGCGTGATCAGCGCGCAGACGCCGACCGGCTCGTGCACGACGACGCTGTGGACGTCGGGTGAGCCCGCGTCGACGACGCGTCCGGGCGCCTCTCCGGCGACCAGGTCGGCGAAGTAGCGGAAGGCGTCGGCGACACAGTCGATGTCGACGCGCCCCTCCTCGACGGTCTTGCCCGCGTCCCGGCTCTCCAGCAGGCCGAGTTCCTCCCGGTCCCGCAGAAGCAGGCCCGCGACGCGGCGCAGCAGCGCGGCCCGTTCGGCGACGGGGGCGTGCGGCCACGGACCCTCGTCGAAGGCACGGCGGGCGGCGGCCACCGCGAGGTCGGCGTCCTGCTCGTCGCCCTCCGCGACCACGGCGAACGGCAGGGCGTCCGCGGGGTCGAGGATCTCGCGCGTGGCCCCCGAGACGGCCGCCCGCCACTCGCCCCCCGCGTGGATGGTGTCCCGCGCCTGGAGTTCCGTACTGTCCGCCATGATCGGTCTTCCGCCTTCCGTTCCTGTTCAGCACCCGTGGATCACACGGATGTCATCCACGGGACCGGGTGCGCCTGCCCTTCGGCCACCGGTGCATGCGCAATCGACGGCCGGAAGTGCTCTGGGTCACGGAACATGGGGGTGAAACGGGGCAAAAGGCTTGGGTTCGGTTGGGAAACCCCGGTTCGGGCCTACTGGCAGGTGGTGTTCGGGGGGCAGAAGTGGGCGGCGGCCGTCAGCGCCAGGTGCAGTTCGGGGTCGATGCCGTCGGTGGGCGGGCCGTACGCGGCGATCGCGTACACCTTGCCGTCGCCCGGCGCGCGGAAGCGCACGTCCTGGACGTGCCAGCTGCCGACGTCCGGCTCGCCCCGCAGGGAGTCGGCCCGGTACTCCAGCCGCAACCCGGAGACGCCGCCCTCGTCGACCGGCTCCAGGGCGACCTTCTCGAAGCCGTCGGCCTTCGGCGTGCTGTCGGACAGGAACAGGTCGAAGGACTCCTCGGGCGAGGACTCCGCGACCTCGTACACCTGGAGGCGGCGGTAACCGTCGGCGCTGCGGTAGTTGACGACGTCCAGGCCGTGCTGGGAGGGCACGGCCTCGCGCGTCCAGCCCAGCGGGCGGGCGACGGTGAAGCCCTCGGCGTCGGTGTGGAGCTCGTAGTCGGCCGGGAGTCCGGACGCCTGGCCGGAGGGGGAGTCCGTGACGCCCTCGGTGGGTTCGGCGGCGGCCGTGCCCACGTCCGACGGGCCGGGGGGCACGTCGCCGGTCGGTGTCGGGCCGGAGCCGGCCGCGTGGTCGTCGCGGGAGCCGGGCCCGCCGTCCGCCGCGTCGTCCCCGACGACCAGCGTCAGCAGCAGCGCCGCGGCGACCCCGACCGCGGCGGCCCCGCCCAGCACGCCCCACAGGAGCCGTCGGCCGGGACCCCGGCCGACGGGCTGCACCGGCTCGGCGGGCGGCCAGGCGGCGCCGTGCGGCAGCTCGGGGCTGGACCAGGCTCCGTGACCCGCGGTAGGACCCGGTACGCCGCCCGCCGGCACACCGCCCGTCGACACGTCGTCCGGCGCGGGCGCCGCGCTCGTCGGCGCGGCCGGAGCGGCCGGCAGGAACTCCGGACGCGGCGGGGGCGGCGGGGTGACCGGTGCGGCGCCGTCGCCGCCGTCCTCCCAGCGCTGGGTGTCCTCGTTCCAGTACCGCTGTCCCCCGCTCATCGCGTCCCTCTCACATTCCCAGCATTCCGGCGACGGCCCCCGCCGACGCGAACAGCGCCACGATGTTCTGCGCGTCCGTGAGCACCTCCCGCAGCCGCCCGAGGCGGCCCTCACCGGCCGTTCCGGTCCGGGTGATCTCCTCCTCGGTCTCGGCGAGGGTCTCGTCCAGCCGGGCGGCCTGCTCGTTCTCCCGCAGCCGGGCCAGGTCGCCGCGGAGTTCCCGCACGGCCGCCAGCAGTTGCTCGGCGGACTCGTCGCGCACCGCGGGGGCGGCGTTGCGGGTCTCGGCCCGGGCGTGGTCGCCGAAGGCGAACGAGGAGTTGTCGGCGCGGCCGATGCTGACGTTCGGCTCGTTGGGTGCCATCGCTAATCGGATCCCTTCTGCGGCTGCGAGCCGCCGGTCGTGGTCTCGGCGCGCGCGTGGTCACCGAAGGCGAACGAGGAGTTGTCGGCGCGGCCGATGTGCACCGCGCCGTTGCTGATGTTGACGATCTTCTGCACGAACTCGCCGGTCTCGTAGCCGGCCTCGGCCAGGGCCAGCCGCACCCCGCGCCCGATGCGGTCCTGGACACTCCTGAGGTACCGGGCGACGTCCATCTCCTGGAAGGTGGAACCGGCGGGCGCCGAGGCCAGCTCCCGCACCGAGAGGGCCGGACCGTCGGGCAGCGCGTGCGCGTATCCGCCGGTCAGCAGCCGCCACACGTACACCGCGCCCCGGCCGAGCGTCACCAGCGAGCGGCCCACGGAGCCGGGCACCAGGACGGCGGCACCGGCGGTCCGGCCGAGCGGGTTGTCGTTGCGGAACCGGTGCGAGGTGCGGTCGGCGTCCTTGAAGTCCGCGCGGACCGGTGTCAGCACGTGCGGGGCGATCTCCAGCATGAGCATCCGGCCCTGCGTGTGGACGCGCACGAAGACCGTGACGACCAGTTCCTCCTCCCAGCCGCCGACGCGGATGCGCAGGAAGTGCCGGCGCTTCTCGCCGCCCTCCTCGACGGCCCGCCCCCGGTGCTGCTCGAACTCCACCGGGCCGTAGGGCGCCTGGTCGCGGCCGAGGAGTCCTTCGACGGGCAGGAACACGCACTCGTCGATCTCCAGACGGCGCAGCCGGTCCCGTACTCCGGGGCCCGCGTACTCGGCGGGCACGCGCAGCTGCTCCAGCAGGGGCCGGATCCGGTCGAGGATCGCGCGGTTGCTGAGCGGCTGCTGCTCGCTCTCCTCGTCCGGCCGCAGTTCCACGGCGAGCACCCAGGTGTCGTACGCCGCGCCCGCCCCGCAGAACGGCCGCGCCTCGTGGTACATGACCAGCGGCGTGTGCTGTTCCAGCCGGATGCGGTGCATCAGCCGCCGGAACCGCTGTCCGTCGGCCTGCTCGGCGGGGTCGCCGGCGGCGTCCGGGAAACGCCGCGGGGACAGTTCGGCGGCGAGGGCGCGGGCGAACTGGTTGCGCTGGGCCGCCGTGCACAGGCCGATGCAGACGAGCACACCGATCCCGAGCCAGGCCTGCCACGGTTCGGCCAGGGTCGCGAAGGTGTCGGTGAACGATTCCAGCACGTCGTCCCCGCCGGACCCGTACGAGGATCCGTACCCGGAGTCGTCGTCCGCGCCGCCGCCGAAGGCGACCGTCCCCAGCGTCAGCAGGGCGAGCCCGGTGAGCACACGGCCGCTCCAGCGCGCCAGGAACGCGGCGAGCCAGCGGTACCAGGGCGGCTGCTCGGCCCGCCCGCGGAGCAGGGGTGCGGCGGCGAGCAGCAGGCTGGGCCACAGGAAGAAGGCGAGCAGGCCGCCGCTGAGCGGTCCGCCCACCACCCACAGTCCGAGGACGGCCGCCGCCCACAGCAGCTCCTGGCGCCGGGCGCGCAGCGCGTGCGCGAGGACGCGGGCGGCGTCGAAGCCGAGCGAGGGCGCGACGACGCGCTGCTCGTTGAGGTACAGCTGCTCGATGACCTGGTCGCGGTAGCCGGAGTCCAGGTAGACGCCCGCGCACAGCAGGCGGGACGCCTCGCTGGCGTGCGGTGGTGCGGGCGGTGGGTCGGACGGCGCCGGTGCGCCGGTGTGCTGTGGTTGCTTCGGCACATGGGCAGTGCTCACGCGAATCCCCCGATGCGCGAATCGGCGCGGCTGACACTCAAAGTGACGGGGGATCAGCATAGGGGAAGCGGGCGTCCCGGCGAACCGGATTGCCGAGTGGGGTCACGTACGGGGCCCCGGGCACGCGCAGGGCCCCGCGCCGGACGAACCGGCGCGGGGCCCTGCGGAGGCCTCGGGCCCGATCAGATGAGGCCGAGGCCGCGGACCGCCTCGCGCTCCTCCTCGAGCTCCTTGACGGAGGCGTCGATGCGGGCGCGGGAGAACTCGTTGATCTCCAGGCCCTGGACGATCTCGTACTTCCCGTCCTTCACGGTGACCGGGAAGGAGGAGATCAGGCCCTCCGGGACACCGTAGGAGCCGTCCGACGGGATGCCCATGGAGGCCCAGTCGCCGTCGGCGGTGCCGTTGACCCAGGTGTACACGTGGTCGATGGCGGCGTTGGCGGCGGAGGCGGCCGAGGAGGCGCCACGGGCCTCGATGATCGCGGCACCGCGCTTGGCGACGGTCGGGATGAAGTCCTCGGCCAGCCACTTCTCGTCGTTCACGACCTCGGCGGCGTTCTTGCCGGCGACCGTGGCGTGGAAGATGTCGGGGTACTGGGTGGCGGAGTGGTTGCCCCAGATCGTCAGCTTCCTGATCTCGGAGACCGGGACGCCGGTCTTCTTCGAGAGCTGGGTCAGCGCGCGGTTGTGGTCCAGGCGGGTCATGGCGGTGAACCGCTCGGCGGGTACGTCCGGGGCGGCGGCCTGGGCGATCAGGGCGTTGGTGTTGGCCGGGTTGCCAACGACCAGGACCTTGATGTCGTCCGCGGCGTGGGCGTTGATGGCCTGGCCCTGCGGCTTGAAGATGCCGCCGTTGGCCTCGAGGAGGTCACCGCGCTCCATGCCCTTGGTGCGCGGGCGGGCGCCCACGAGGAGGCCGACGTTGGCGCCGTCGAAGGCCACGTTCGGGTCGTCCGTGATGTCGATGCCCTGCAGGAGCGGGAACGCGCAGTCGTCCAGCTCCATGGCCGTGCCCTCGGCGGCCTTGAGCGCCGGGGTGATCTCCAGCAGGCGCAGCTTGACCGGCACGTCCGCGCCGAGCAGCTGGCCGGAGGCGATGCGGAAGAGCAGGGCGTAACCGATCTGGCCGGCCGCGCCGGTGACGGTGACGTTCACGGGAGTGCGGGTCATGGCGTTCTCCGTATGACAGCTGGCGGTGGGGCGGTCCCTGCCCCGGGGTGCGGGATCCCGCTCCGGCTCGTGACCGGCGTCCACCACGGTGATCGATCATCGGTTCGAATGATCGATCTCTTGGCGTCAAGAGAGATCCAGCGGTCAGGCTATCGCGCATCCACGGGCGCGGACCGCCGGGCTCCCTGTGGCCCGTCCCACAGAGTGACGGCCCGGGTACGCGGGCGCCCGGGCGGACACAGGAAGGGCGGCCGCTCCGCCCGGGAGAGGTGGGGGCGGGGCGGCCGCCGTCGGGGACCGACCGTGCCGGATTCCCGTGGGGGTACTCTCCGCGTGCCCGCCTTTTGCCGCACCATGCGCATCCCCACATTTTCCCCACATGCATGAGTCCATATGGACCCATACATGTGGCGTGTCGGGCCATGTGCGGGACGCTACTCGGTGCAGCCCTTCTCACCGGTGGCGGCCAGTACCACGCAGGCCTTCGCGTCCGTCGCGTTCTCCACCGGCATCATCGGGGTGTACGCCACCGTGTCACCGGCGGCGGTGATGCCGTCGCTCTGCTTCTTCGCCGTGCCCGCGCTGATCTCGACCTCGTCCCCCTGCGCACCCTGCGTGATGCGTCCCCAGGCCGCGGCGCAGGTCTCGCTGTAACGGACCTCCACCGTGGTGGCGCCGACCGTCGCGGTCCGGGTCGTGGTCACCAGGTCGCCGCTGCACCCCATGGCCTCGGCGTCCTTGCCCGCGCAACTGTCACCGCTGCACTTCACGCCGGGGGGCAGGTCGACACTGGCGGTGGCGGTGGGCGAGGGGGACTTCCGGGCCTCGTCCTCCTTCTTGTCGCCCTCGGTGCCGGTGACGTAGAACGCGGCGGCGATCACCACCAGCGCTCCCACCGCTCCGGCGATGAACGTCGACGTCCGCCGCTTGCCGCCGGAACGGCCGGAGCCGCCCGGGCGTCCGTGACCGGACGCACCCGGGGGCGGCGCGCCGTACGCGCCCGGCGTGCGCTCGCCCACGAAAGGCGGCGCGACCCCGGAACCGCGACGGCCCGGCTGCGGCGACCCGGCGGGGGCGGCGACCCCCCAGGAGTTCGTCCCGGACGAACCGTCCCGCGCGCTGTCCTCCCGCACGCCACCGGTGGCGTCGCGCACGTCCGAGGCGGTCGGCTGCGGCGGCACGCCCGGCACGACCCCGGCCGGCCCCGCGACGCCCGGCCGGACCGCGGCCCCGCCCTTGCGGGCGGGTCTGCCGCCCGAGCCGGCGGACGGGCCGGCGACCTCGCTGAGCGCGGCGCGCGCCTGCGAGATCCGGATCGCCTCCATCGTCATGTCGTGACGCATCTCCGAGCGGCTCCAGGCACGCTCGGCGAGCTCCCACATGGTGGTGAGGTGCATCGGATTGGTCCCGGTGACCTCGGCCAGGGCCACGATCGCGCCCTTGGGCGCGAGCAGCCGGCCGTTCAGATACCGCTCCCAGGACGTCTTGCTGTAGCCCGTGCGGTCGGAGACCGACGCGACGCTCAGGCCGCTACGGTCCACGACCCTCCTGAGCTGGCTCGTGAACTCCCTGATCTGCGGATCGAGTTCATCCGGCAAGGCCTTCCAACGAGGCATTGCTTCCCCCCTCTTCCCCCCGGTTGGTACTGGTTGTTCCCTCGTGCATGGTGCCCCTTGCCGAGTCCCCGTTGTGGCTACCCACGAGGATGCCGCCGGGCAGGGTCTCAGTTCCCGGGGCGGGGGCGCACGGGAGCATCAGGGCCGCGGGCAGGCACCGTCGCACGCCCGCTCACTCGCGGTCCAGTGTCCCATCGGTCGCCCCCCTCGGCCGAACGGAACCGGGCACCCGCACGCGGGACACCCGGACCGTCCCGTTTGTTCACGCCGGTCCACTGTCCCACCACTTCGTCGTACAACCGCATGTTTGTCAATACATCGACACCGGTCGGTCACATACGGAAGCGTCGCAAGGCTGTGCGGGGATTCCGGGGAGCGTAGCGGAACGGTCACTTCCGTGCCACAGCGGCCGGACAGCCGTTGAACAGGCCCTTCGCCGTGCAGGAGTGTGTGCACGGCGGCGGCCCGTCCTCTCACGGGGGTGAGGACGGGCCGCCGTTCGCGCGGGGTCGCCTCCGGCTAACTGTCGACCGTGAAGTGCAGTGTGTCCTTCAGGAACGGGATCTCCAGCAGCGGCTTCGGCTGCATCATCAGCGCCAGCAGCACGATCACCAGGCCCAGCCCGCCGTACGTGACGATGTCCGTGAAGCGGGAGCGCACCGCGAGCATGCCGACGTCCGGCACCAGCCAGCGCAGCACGGACCCGGCCAGCAGGGCCACGCCGACCAGCAGCGTGCCCAGCCGGAACTGGTCCAGCGCGGTCAGCAGCAGCCCCAGTCCGACCGTGAGCAGCACGCAGAGGATCGGCCACTGACGGGCGGGCGCGGGGGCGTCGCCGGGGGCCGCCCTGCCCCCGCCCTCGGGGCGCGCGGTGTCCCTGGTGAACAGGGGGAACCGGCGGGTGGTGCGGCGCGGCCTGCCGTCGGCGTCGGGCGCGCTGACGGGGTCGCGGACCGTGATCTCCCCGGCCCGCTCCCGCTCCTCGGAGGTGTCCGGGACGTCCGGGGTACCGCGCTCAGCCGACACTGCGCTCCGCCGCCTCGACCACGTTGACCAGCAGCTGGGCCCGGGTCATCGGACCGACGCCGCCGGGGTTCGGGGCGACCCAGCCGGCCACCTCGGCCACACCCGGGTGGACGTCGCCCATGATCTTGCCCTCGGCGTTGCGGGAGACACCGACGTCGAGGACGGCCGCACCGGGCTTGACGTCCTCGGGGCGGATCAGATGGGCGCTGCCCGCGGCGGCCACGATGATGTCCGCGCGCCGGAGGTGGGCCGCCAGGTCGCGGGTGCCGGTGTGGCACTGGGTCACCGTGGCGTTCTCGCTGCGCCGGGTCAGCAGCAGGGGCATCGGGCGCCCGATGGTCACGCCGCGCCCGACGACCACGACCTCGGCGCCCTTGATCTCCACGCCGTGGCGGCGCAGCAGGGTGATGATGCCGTTGGGGGTGCAGGGCAGGGGGGCCGGCTCGTTGAGCACGAGACGGCCGAGGTTCATCGGGTGGAGGCCGTCGGCGTCCTTGCCCGGGTCCATCAGTTCGAGGATGCGGTTCTCGTCGATGCCCTTGGGCAGCGGCAGCTGGACGATGTAACCGGTGCAGGCGGGGTCCCCGTTCAGCTCGCGGACGACCGCCTCGATCTCCTCCTGCGTGGCCGTACCCGGCAGTTCCCGCTGGATGGAGGCGATGCCCACCTGGGCGCAGTCGCGGTGCTTCCCGGCGACGTACTTCTGGCTGCCGGGGTCCTCCCCGACGAGGATGGTGCCGAGGCCGGGCGTGACGCCCTTCTCCTTCAGCGCCGCCACGCGGGCGGTCAGATCGGACTTGATCTCGGCTGCGGTGGCCTTGCCATCGAGAATCTGGGCGGTCATGGCCCCATCCTCGCGGATGACCGGGCCCTGGTTCCAATCCGCCCGCATTCCGGGCGGCCACGGCGCCCTCGGATCACGTATCACCCGTTTCCGGCCAAGATCGTGATGTTGCACTTGCACAACACATACGGCTTACGCCTGGACAAGGAAAGGAACGGTCAAGAACGATGAGGGCACAGTGCCGCGGGCAGAACCGGGGGGACGAACCGCATCTGTAGAACGTCCTCCGCGCCGAGTCTCGCGTCGTCCCCGCACCCGCAAGCGCAACGGAGGAAGAACCGCCATGAGTTTCGGCGACCCGAACAACCCCTATGGTGCCCCGCAGGGTCAGCCGCCCGGCTACGGCCACCCGCAGCAGCCCCAGCAGGGGTACGGCTACCCGGCGGCGCCGCCGGTGGGTGCCTACCCCGGCGCCCCGGTGCCGACGTCCATGCCGGGAACGGTGAGCACGGCACGCGTGCTGCTGTGGGTCATCGTGGCCCTGCAGCTCGTCGGCGTGGCGCTGTTCGCGATCAGTGCCGTAGGCGTGGAGGCCGCGAAGGACGACCCGACGCTGAGTGAGGATCCCGCGTTCGAGCAGCTCGCCGACTACTCGTCCGGCCTGCTCTGGGGTCTGACCCTGTTCGCGCTGGCGTGGGGCGTGTTCGCGCTCGTGCTGGCCGTCAAGTTCGGCAAGGGTGGCAACGGCGTCCGCATCACCGCGCTGATCTTCGGCATCATCACCGCCATCCTCGGCATCTACCCCTTCATCCTCGTGGGCCTGATCCACACGGTGCTGGCGATCCTGATCGCCGTGTTCGTCGGCAACGCCGCGGGCAGCGCCTGGTTCAACCGCCCGCGCTACTGAGGGCGACCGCTCCGAGCACACCACCACCAGGGCCGTGTCCCACCCATCCGGGGGGACACGGCCCTGGTGCGTCCGGGGCGAGCGGATCCGGGAACGGCGAAAGCGGCATGACGGTCGTCTCCGGCTCAGGCCGGAGTGCCCGTGGTGTCCTCGTTCGCCTTCCGCAGCGCGGCGCGCAGCACGGAGGCACCCGTCGGAGTGAGGGTGTGCAGCACGGACGGCCCGTTCCGGACGGTGGTGACGAGGCCCGCGTCGCGCAGGGCGGTGGCGTGTCTGCTCGCGGCGGACGCCGAGACGCCGGCGGCGCGCGCGATCTCACCGGTCGTCGCACCGGTCGACGCGGCGTGCAGGGCGATCGCACGAGCGCGCCCGAGCAGGTTGCTCAGGGACCGCCCCGGACCGCCGGCGTCACCGGGACCGTCTGGCCCGGCCGGTTCATGGAGCAGCGAGTACCGGAGCACCGGCGGCAGCTCGGGATCCGCGAAGGCGACCGGCTCTCCCCAGTTGAAGTAGGAGGGGACGAGCGTGATCCCACGGCCGTTCAGGTACAGGTCGCGGTCTGCCGCCTGCTTGGGATACCTGACCTCCAGGACGGGAGGACGCCAGCGCATCATCGGCCCGAGGCCGGCGAGCATGCCTTCCACACCTCCGTCCAGCAGCCCGCGGCGGCGCACTGCCCGCTCACCCTCGATACGGGCCTGCACCTGCTCCTTGTACGGGACGACGACAGCCTCGCAGTACGCGTGGAGCATCCCCACGAACTCCCTGCGCTCCTCGAGCCCGGCCAACCGCGCGGCCCACAAAGGCGCTCCGACGGTCCGGTCGAGGATGGTCATCTCCTCACGGACGCGCCTCGGTGAAGTGGCCAGCATGGCCTCGACCCCGGAGTCCCAGCCGCCCATGCCCTGGGCCGGCGTCAGGAAGTCCGGGAAGTACGCGGCCCTCGGGTACAGCGGGAGGAGCACGCCGCGTACGAGGCGCTCCAGCCCCTGCCCCTGCATCCGCTCCCGCGCCGTGCGATACCACGCGGCATAGGCCCAACGCCCTCTCCGGCTCTGCAACCGGTGCAGGCTGGCAGCGACTTCCCAGAGAGGGTCCGGGGCTGCGGCGATCTTGGTCCTGCCCAGGTCGGCGTCGCTGAAATGGATGCGGAGCATCTCGTTCCCCCCTATGGACTGAGCTTTTGCTCTGCAGCGCAACGGCATGGCCGGACGTCGTCGGATGAGCGATCGTAGGAGGCGGGAATCAACGGACCCTATACAAAGGCTCAACAAGCTTGCTGAAGGGTTTCTGCCGAGTGCGGGACATCGCGTTCTCCCTCACAGGGCTCGGCTTTCACCCTCAGCCCCGACAGCACGGCCCGGCCCCGCCGTCTCTCGACAACCATCCGAAAAGACCGACCGATCCGGAAGGGAGATGTTTTCAGGCCGTGTGACCGTAATGGATCCGACAGGGGGAACGAATCCATGTACAGCGTCATCGTCGTGCCGCCGGCCTGCGCAAGACCGGCCGACCAGATCAGGATCGCCACCGGTGAGCAGGTCGCCTTCGGCCGGGGCGAGAAGGCCCACGGCCTCACCATCGCGCACGAGGGGGTGCCCCGGACCGCCGGGGAGATCACCGCGCACCGGAACTTCTGGCTGCTGAACAACCGCAGCGAGGACCAGACGTACGTCGTCGAGAACCCGGAGGGCGCCGGCGAGCACATCAAGGTCGCGCCGGGCCGTATGGACGCACCGGTACCGTTCGAGTTCGCCCGTGTCGTCCTGCCCGCCGCTGGGGACCTGCTGACCTTCGACGTCTGGGCGCCGCGACACACCTTCCGCAGCGCCACCCGGCACGAAGTCCCTGGCGCTCTCACCACTCCGGCGTTCACGCTCGACCGCACCAGGCGGTACTTCGCGGTGCTGGCCGCCCTGTGCGAACCCCGCCTGCGTGGCGAGCCGCACGCTCCCCTGCCGACCGTCGAGCAACTCGTCGAGCGGCTGGCCCCGGTCTGGCCGACGGTCAACCGCTCCACCGTCTACTGGAACATCGACTACCTCGCACTCAAGCTGCGGCTGCGACCGAGCCCCGACACGGCGCAGCCGGGTCAGCGCCTGAGCGGCAAGAAGGAATCCCTCGTGTCGCTGGCACTCCGCTTCGATCTGCTCCGCGAGGACGACCTTGTCGTGCTCGCCGCGCACACGGGCAAGGTGCGGCTGTGACCGGCGGCCGGCCGCACACCGTCGCTGTCCCGGGGGGTTACCGGATCGGGCGCTGGGAGGTCGGCGAGCCCCTGGGCTCGGGTGCGTTCGCCACCGTCCACGCCGGACGGCTCGTCGAAGAGGGCCCGGCGGAACTCCCCCGCCGAGCGGCGTTGAAGGTCCTGCCCACCGGCACCCGCACCCGTAGCCGACGGCATCACGCGCGTGAACCGGCCGAGCGTGAAATCGACTTCCTCAGCCGGCTCCACTCGCCACGGCTGGTCCGGATGTACGAGAGCCTCACCGTGGACGACCCGGACCACCCGGAGCTCGACGGTGCCACCGTGCTCGTACTGGAACGGGCCGAGCGGTCACTGGACGTCCTACCGCGTCCGGTCCCGTCGCCCGGTGCCGTGCTCAGGCAGATCTGTGAGGGGCTGGCGCACGTGCACCGGGCGGGGTGGGTGCACGGTGATCTGAAGCCGGCCAACGTGCTGCTGATGCCGGACGGTTCGGTACGGCTCGCCGACTTCCACACGGCCGCCGAGCTGGAGGGCACCCACGCCTACGCCCCCGCGTTCGCCACCCCGGACTACACCCCGCCCGAACTTCTCTGGCCGGAGACCGACGCGCGGGGCACCCTGATCCGCCCCACCGCCGACATCTGGGCCTTCGGCGTGCTGGCCCACGTCGTCCTCGCGGGTTCGTTCCCGCTGCCGGGCGACACCACGGAGGCGCGCGGCGACGCGGCGACGCGCTACGCCCGTGGCGCGGAGGAGCTGCGGCTCTCCTCCGGACTCCCCGAGGAATGGCGGGAGATCGTACGGGACTGTCTGGCACCCTCCCCCGAGGACCGGACCGCGGACACGGCGGTGCTGCTGCGTCGCGTGGAGCGGGCCGCGGGCACCTCGCGCCCACCCCGGTTGCCCCGGTGGAAACCCCGGCGGCGGCGCGCCCTGCGCAAGGCGGGCTAGTGCCGCATCAGGCAACGTTCGCCCTGTTGACCACGGTTCGTAGCTGCTGGTCGTCAGCGTGGCGGTTTCGCCAGATGATGTAGCGGCGGATCATGCTGCCCTGTTCTTTGTGGCTGGGATGGTCGGTGCCGTCGAGGGTGAAGTAGCGCAGGGCGGTGAATTGGGCCTCGATGCGGTTCAGCCAGGAGGAGTTGGTCGGGATGCAGGCGATCTCGACGTTGTTGACCTCGGCCCAGTCCGCCACCCGGCGGCACCGCTTGGTGGTCAGGTGCGGGGAGTAGTTGTCGCACACGATCGCCAGGCGGACTGTCTGCGGATGGAGGGTGCGCAGGTAACGGCAGAACTCCAGGAACTTCAACCGGTTCTTGGTCTTCTTGATGTGGCCGTAGAGCTTGTCCTTGGCCAGGTCGTAGGCGGCGAACAGGTGCCGCACCCCGTGGGGGCGGGTGCAAGTCGCGCGCCGCCTGGCCCTGGGCTCACGGTCGGGGTCATTGTGTTTGCCGTCGCGCTCGGCCCACTGGCGTCCCGGGTGGGGTTGGAGGCTCAGGGGCCCGAACTCATCCAGACAGAACACCACTTCCGGTTCGCCGTCGTCGGCAATGACCTCGCCATCGGCGATCGCGTACAGGTGCTCGACCCGTGCCTTCTTGGTCGCGTGGTCCGGATTGCGAGAGGTCTTCCAGGTCTTCACTCGTTGAAAGGAGACGCCTTCCTCACGGAGCAGGATGCGCAGGCCCTCGTGGCTGATGTCGTCGACCACCCCCTCGGCAACCAGGAAGTCCGCCGGCTTGGCCAGGCTCCAAGTCGAGAACGGCAGGCCGTGCTCGGTCGGCTTGGGCATGGCGATCTTCTTGATCTCGCGCCGCTCGGGCAGTGTGAAGGTCTTCGGCCGACCGCCTTTGTACTTCGGGCAGAGGGAGTCGAAGCCGTCGGTGTTGAAGTTGTGGATCACGTCCCGGACCCGGTCCGCGCTGGTGAACGTCACCTCGGCGATCTTCATCACGGGCATGCCCTGCGCGGACAACAGCACCATCTGTGCCCGCCGCCAGGTCACCACCGACCGGGTACCCCTGCGGATGATCCGCAACAGCTGTCTGCCTCCGTCACCGTCGATCTCCCGTACCCGCACCCGTAACAGCTTGACGGGGATCGGCCGTCCGGCACAGCGCACACCTCACGTCCCGGCACTGCCATGAGCCGGCCGCCTACCGGTCGGTCGTGGCCTTCTCAAGAAGCGAAGTGAGGATCGACTCGGAATGTGTCCACAGCAACGCGCCGCCGATTCCCGGTACGACACGGTGGTTCGCACCGGGGATACGGGTAGCGAGCAGTGCTCCCTTATCGGGCGAGTGGCTGGTGTCCCGTTCGCCGTACCAGATCTCGACCGGGACAGTGATCTCGTCGAGAGCGAACGGCCACCGCCCCATGGCCAGGACCGCGTCGCGGGCGTAACCAGCAGCACCTTGAACAAAGCCTTCGTCCAAGGCCCTGCGGTAAACCTTCGCGAAATCAGGATCCTGGTACACGGCGAGGTCGCACCCTGGACTCCCGTCCATGACCATGCCCCACATCCCATCCGCAGTGAAGCCCGCGAAAAACTCCTCGGCGCCAACCGGGTCGCACGCGGTCCGCTCGACCAGGCCACGCAGTTCCTCCGGCAGAGCGGAAGCGAACTCCGGCGCGGCGACCTCATCCGCGCCGGAGACGACAGCCAGTGCCGAGACCACACCCTCCTCAGCACAGGCGAGAGCGAACGGCGCGCCTTGTGAGTTCCCGACCACAGCCGGATGCCCCAGCCCTCGCAGCACGCAGAGTTGCCGAATATCACCAGCGAAGTCGGAGAAGGTCCGGCCGGGCGCAGGTGTTGAGGCACCGAGCCCCGGGCGGTCCACAGAGACAAGACGCACTCCCAGCGCCTCGACGACCCCTGCGCCGAAACCGAGCCACCGGCTCGTAGCCGCGCCCGGACACAACAGAACGGGAACCCCGTCCAACGGCCCCCACTCGGCCCAACCAAGCAACCGTCCATCATGCAGACGACTCTCACCGAGCCGGGCAGGATTGCCGACGTACGCAGTCATGATCCACATCATGGCCATGGACAGGACGTCTCGCACTCGACTTTCACCGTAGCCCTGTACAGGGCGAACGTTGCCTGATGCGGCACTAGTTCACGAGGGAGGCGACGAAGCGGTTCCAGGCGTCCGCCGCGAAGAGGAGGGCAGGGCCCTGGGGGTTCTTGGAGTCGCGGACGGGGGTGAGGCCGGGGAGGTTGTCGGCGACTTCGACGCATTCACCTCCGGTGCCGTTGCTGTAGCTGCTCCTCCGCCACTGCGCAGAGCTCAAGTCGATCCTGCTGTTGGACTTCATCCCGGTATTCCTCTGCCGCTGCCTCGATCATGGCCAGGGACGCCTCCGGCGCCAGCGCGGCGGCCCTGAGCAGATCGTACGACTCCCGGTGGTCCATCACGAGGGCAGGAAAGTCGATGAGCTGGCCATGGTGCACCCCCTCCGTGTACACCAGCGGCGGCGCGTCCACGAAGGTCATGATCCGCGTCGTCCCCATCATGAACGGATGGGCGTCCGCGGTTGTCGGAACGATCTGCACAATGGAGCGCGTAACCTTGACCACCTTGGCGATGTGCTCCAGTAGTTCCACCATGCCCGTCGGCGACAGGACTCGACGCCGGACAACCGACTCGTCCAGGATCGCCCACAACTTGGGCGGCATCTCGGCATCGAAGAGCGCAGCCCGTTCCAGACGGGCAGCCACCAACTCGTCGACCTTGGCGTCTGAAGCACGCGGCAGCGCCGCCCGCGTGATCGCCGTTGCGTATGCCTTTGTCTGAAGCAGTCCGGGCACGAGCATGGGGGCCCAGTCCTCGATCGTCCGCGCACGCCGCTCCAGCTCGGCGACATCCGCGAAGTACTCGGCGATGCCCGCCCGTCGCGCCTTGGCGACATCGTCACACCGGCGCTGGAAGAACCCATCGGTCCCCAGCCGCTCGTCGACATGCTTGGCCAGATCGATCGGCATCCGCCGCTCACCGCGCTCGATCTGGCTGAGGAACGAGAGCCCGCGAAAACTACCCTCCGCCAACTGCTCCAGCGTCAACCCCGCCTGCTCCCGCCTGTAGCGCAACTCGGCGCCGTAGAAGCAGGGGACGCTCGTCGACGCGTCGGGGTCCTTGCGTGCGGGCACAACCCACCACCTCCGTTTGCCGGTTGCCGTGCGCAATCCGAAGGCCTTTCACGGTACGCCGCCCGACGCCACTCTGTGAGTGATTCGTCACGGAACGCACAGGCCGCAGAAAGGCGCACGGCATGCACCACTCCGACGACACGGAAACCTGTGTCGAACAACTCCGCACCGCGCTGAAGACGCACGGCATCACGCTCCCCTCCCTCGCCGTGGACCTGCCGACCTTCGCAGGCGCGTACGCCGCACCGCCGCTCATCGCGCTCGGCAACTGCAACACGGCCACCGCCCGTGCCCTGACCGCCGCCCTGCGCAAGGCGGCCGGCCGGTGACCGAGCCGCTCACGCTCGAACTGCTCGCGCTCCCCAAGGCCGTACCCGAGGTTCGTCGGACGGTCCGCGAACACCTCGGCGCACCCTGCCCCGAGGTCCAGCTCTGCGTCAGCGAGCTGCTGACCAATGTGATCGACCACGTCGGCGAGGGCACGCCGGTGACCCTCCGTCTGGTCCGCACGGCGGACGGCCGTACCCGTGTGGAACTCACCGATTCCGACCCGCACGCCTGGCTCATCGCGCGCCACCCCGACGAGGACGACGAGAGCGGCCGCGGCCTGCTGCTGCTCGACGCGCTCGCACAGCGCTGGGGTGTGTGGCTGACACCGACCGGCAAGACAGTGTGGTGCGAGCTCCCGGAAGACGCACCCTGAAACTCTTCAGGTACCCCCGATCGCTCGCCCCGCCCAGCATGGTCACGGCGAAACGCCAGCACCACCGGACCAACGGGGAAGGAACCTCCATGTACCTCCGTACGACACGCACTCGCCTGGGCGCCGCCGCCGTCGCCGCGCTCGCCGCCGGTGCTCTGGCCGTGGGCGCCTCGCCCGCCTCCGCCTCGGCCTCCGGCGGATACGTCAGCGGCGCCGATACGTACACCGACGACTTCGGCGACGAGGGCATCCTGTCCACGTCCTCGTACAGCAGCTCGAACGCCACCTGCCTGTGGCAGATCATCCTCCTGGCGGAGGGCGCCAACGAGTCGGACGGCACCGACTTCGACCCCTCGGACATCGACGGCCACTTCGGGTCCAACACGCAGCACGCCACCAAGCGGCTGCAGGTGAGCTGGGGACTCGCCGACTCGTTCAGCGAAGCGGACGGCAAGGTCGGCCCGAACACCTTCGGCTACGCCGACAGCAAGTTGCGCTACCTGTCGGGCAGCACGGCCTCGGGCGGGACCCTGGACCTCCGTTACCAGGGGGCGAGGTACCACTTCGACGTCTACCGGACAGACGGAAAGTACCGGATCTACCACAACAGCGCGTGGCACAGCACGAGCTACACCTCCAACACCTGCGACTGACCCTCCGAACGGCTCGGTCCGCGACGCCACAGCGTGGCTCCGGCCCCGTTCGGCCGGGGTCACGCTGTGGTCGCACCGGCAATGACCAGGCGTCAGGACTGCCTTGATCCGGCAGTGATCTCCGACCGGGGGTTGTGAAAGGGTGTTCGGGACGACGCTCGCCCGTCTTTGTGAAAGCCCTTACTCACAAGGCAGGTTGGTCCATGAGACCGACCCGCGGTGTTCTGCTGGTGGCCGCCACGGCGCTCGCGCCGGCCCTCCTTCTCACCGGTCCCGCCTTCGCCGCCGACGCGGCGCCGTCGTCCGTCGGTGTCACGGCGGCGGCGGAGACGGACGACCCCGGCACGCCAGTGGACGAGATGTCGGACGAGGAGCTGCGCATCGCCATCCTCCGCATCCTGGCCGACCCCGACTCCGGCAAGGGCGTCAAGCGCGAAGCCACGGAAGCCCTCGAAACAGACACCCCGGAAGCCGCCCGCGCCTTTCTCGAAACCGGCTACCGCCTCGCCCGGGCCGAGGACGACCGCGTCGCCGTCGCCCTCATGCTGGCCGACCCGAACATCAGCGACGCGCTCCGCGCGGCGGCCGAGGAGGTCATCGACGGTACGCCCGAGGAGCTGCGGTACCTCCTCGAGGTCGGCCAGTACGAGGTGGACAAGTAGGGGCCGCGTCCGCCCGTCCACGTGAACGGGCGGACGGACCCGTCAGTGGAAGAAGTGCCGCGTCCCCGTGAAGTACATGGTCACGCCCGCCTTCTTCGCGGCCTCGACGACCAGCTCGTCGCGGACCGAACCGCCGGGCTGGACCACGGCCTTCACCCCGGCCTCGGTGAGGATCTCCAGGCCGTCGGGGAACGGGAAGAACGCGTCAGAGGCGGCGTAGGAACCGGCCGCCCGCTCGGCGCCCGCCCGCTCCACCGCCAGCTTCGCGGAGTCGACGCGGTTGACCTGGCCCATGCCGACGCCGACGGAGGCGCCGTCCTTGGCGAGCAGGATCGCGTTGGACTTCACCGCGCGGCAGGCCTTCCAGGCGAAGGCGAGATCGGCCAGCTCCGCCTCGGTCAGGGCCTCGCCGGCGGCCAGCGTCCAGGTGGCCGGGTCGTCGCCCTCGGCCTGGAGGCGGTCGGTGACCTGGAGGAGCGCGCCGCCGTCGATCGGCTTGACCTCGACCGGGGCGGACGGGGCCTCGGGGGCGCGCAGCACGCGGATGTTCTTCTTCTTGGTGAGGGCCTCGAGGGCGCCGTCCTCGTAGTCCGGCGCGACGATGACCTCGGTGAAGATCTCGGCGACCTGCTCCGCCATCTCCTTGGAGACCGGGCGGTTGACCGCGATCACGCCGCCGAACGCCGACAGCGGGTCGCAGGCGTGCGCCTTGCGGTGCGCCTCGGCGACGTCCGCGCCGGTCGCGATGCCGCACGGGTTGGCGTGCTTGATGATCGCGACGGCCGGACCGTCGTGGTCGTACGCGGCACGGAGGGCGGCGTCCGTGTCCGTGTAGTTGTTGTACGACATCTCCTTGCCGTGCAGCTGCTCGGCCTCGGCGAGACCGCCGGTGCCGGAGACGTACAGCGCGGCGGGCTGGTGCGGGTTCTCGCCGTAGCGGAGGGTGTTCTTGCGTTCCCAGGTGGCGCCGAGGAAGTCGGGGAACTGCGTGTCGTCCACGGGGGCGTACTCGGCGGCGAACCAGGAGGCGACCGCCACGTCGTAGGCGGCCGTGTGCCGGAAGGCCTCCGCGGCCAGCCGCTTGCGGGCGGCGAGGTCGAAGCCGCCGTCCTTGACCGCGGCGAGGACGTCCGCGTACCGCGCCGGGCTGGTGACGACGGCGACCGACGGGTGGTTCTTGGCGGCGGCGCGCACCATGGACGGGCCGCCGATGTCGATCTGCTCCACGCACTCGTCGGGCGTGGCACCCGAGGCGACGGTCTCACGGAACGGGTAGAGGTTCACGACGACGAGATCGAACGGCTCCACGCCCAGCTCGGCGAGCTGCCGCCGGTGGTCCTCCAGGCGCAGGTCGGCGAGGATGCCGGCGTGCACCTTCGGGTGCAGGGTCTTGACGCGGCCGTCCAGGCACTCGGGGAAGCCGGTGAGCTCCTCGACCTTGGTGACGGGGACGCCCGCGGCGGCGATCCTCGCGGCGGTGGACCCGGTGGAGACGAGCTCCACGCCGGCCTCGTGCAGGCCGCGCGCGAGGTCCTCGAGGCCGGTCTTGTCGTAGACGGAGACGAGCGCCCGTCGGATGGCCCGCTTGTTGCTCTCGGCGGTCACTGGATAACTACCTTTCGTCCCTCAATGCGATAGCCGTTGCGGGCGAGGAGCCCCACGACCTCGACGAGCAGCCTTCGCTCGACGTCCTTGATGCGCTCGTGCAGAGCGCTCTCGTCGTCCTCGTCCCGGACCTCCACCACGCCCTGCGCGATGATCGGCCCGGTGTCGACGCCGTCGTCGACGAAGTGGACGGTGCAGCCGGTGACCTTGGCGCCGTACGCGAGCGCGTCCCGTACGCCGTGGGCCCCGGGGAAACTGGGCAGCAGGGCGGGGTGGGTGTTGACGAACCGCCCGCCGAAGCGCGCGAGGAACTCCTTGCCCACGATCTTCATGAACCCGGCGGACACGACGAGGTCGGGTTCGTGGGCGGCGACGGCCTCGGCGAGCGCCGCGTCCCACTCCTCGCGGGTCGGGTGGTCCTTGACCTTGCACACGAAGGTCGGCAGCCCGGCGCGCTCGGCGCGGGCCAGCCCCTCGATGCCCTCGCGGTCGGCGCCGACGGCCACGATCTCGGCCCCGTACGCCTCGGCGCCGGTGGCGGCGATCTCGTCGAGGAGCGCCTGGAGGTTGGTGCCGGATCCGGAGACCAGCACGACGAGACGCCTGGCGCGCTCGGCCACGGGCTTGGCGGCCACGGTGGGGCCCTTTCTCGGGGAGCGTCTGCACGGCCGGCGGCACAGCGCTTTGTGTATTCGTACGAATGCTTCACGTCCCCTGATACGGGGAAGCCTACGAAGCGGCCGACCGTCAGCAACGATACCGGCACACCGGGCGGCCCCCACGGGACGGGGGCGTGGCCGGAAGGTAGCGT
The DNA here is from genome assembly GCF_042749965.1 of Streptomyces sp. NPDC059454. NCBI lineage: Bacteria > Bacillati > Actinomycetota > Actinomycetes > Kitasatosporales > Streptomycetaceae > Streptomyces > Streptomyces sp. NPDC059454. The sequence goes on from NZ_JBHYVC010000002.1 coordinate 134,666, forward strand.
CTGGGAAGAGCCGGTCCTGGAACGTCGGGGCGCGTGGGAACGCGAACCGTGCACCGGGCGTTCACAGGATGACGGACCCGGGCCGCGTAGAGCCGACGGGAACGCGTCGGCTCACCAGCCCAGTCGTAGTCGATACGTCGTGCGAGGCGGTCGCGCCGGACCACGCCGTGCTTCATTAAGGGGAAGACGCTCACTTGATGCCGGACCGCAGCCTGCGACTCCTCACGTTCCCCCAGCAGTCCGCCCGGGGAGGGGAGCGGGGCACCGTGCTGCTGCGGGAGCGCCCCGCCTCGCCGCCCGACGCCTCCCAGGGCGAGGGCGGCGACGGACGCCGCGGGGCCCAGGGCTCCGAGGGTGCGCAGGGCCCCCAGGAACCGCAGGACGACAACCCGTTCGCGCCGCCGCCGGAGGGGACTCCCGACCGGCCCTGGCAGCCGAGGCACCCGTCCGGCGGGGAGGGCGGCGGCCGCTCCCCCTGGGGGCGGAACTGGAGCGACCGGCAGCCCGGCCGCTCCCCCGGCGGTTTCGGCGAGCGCCCGCGCAGCCCCGAGGGGCAGGGCGGCGGCCCCCAGAAACCCGGCACGCGCTGGGACCCCACGGACCCGGCCCAGCGCCGTGCGCGGTACGCCCTGCTGTCCGGCATGTGGGCCTTCTTCTTCGGCCTCTTCAGCTGGCCGTACGTCGCGCTGCTGCTGGGCGCGCTCGCCCTGTACTGGGGCATCAGCGCCCTGCGCGCCAAGCCCCGTGCGCAGGACCCGGACGCCCCGGCGCCCGAGCCGAAGGGCCGCCCGCAGACCACGGCCGCGGTGAGCGGACTGGTCACGGGGTCGCTGGCGCTCGCCCTGGTCGCCGCGTCCTTCACGGCCCAGCTGGTCTACAGCGACTACTACACCTGCACCAACGACGCCCTCACCCAGGAGGCCCGCCAGTCCTGCAGCGACCTCCTCCCGGAGCAGCTGCGCGACCTGCTGGGCACGACCGACTGACGACGTCGGCGCCCGGACGCGGAGTCTCACTCCCGGGCGCCGGACGTGGGGTCCTCCTCTCCGGGGGCGGTGAGCGCGTCCCGCACGCCGAACGGCATGTCCCAGTCCCACAGGTCTGACGTGGGTTCCCCCCGGGTGGGGTGGAGCGGGTACGGCTCGTCGGGGTCGTCGCGCGGGAGGGGCAGGGCCGGCCGACGGCGTACCGGCGGCGCGGGCTTCGTCTCCTCCGGGGCGCGGCGGTTCCGTGGCGCCCCGGGTCCCGGGAGCCGGTTCCCGGGGTCGCCGCCGGGCGGGCGGCGGCGCCAGGCGCGTACCGCCAGGGACGTGGGGACCGCCACCAGCGTGAGCCACGCCAGTGTCGCGGCCCCCACCTGCCACCACACCGGGCCGAACCGGGAGAGTGCGGCCACCCCCAGCGGCCCGCCCGCGAGCGCGGCGAGCACGGACAGCAGGGCCGCGCACAGCACGGCCGCCAGGCCCGCCGCCCCGGCGGTCCGGCCGCGGGTCCAGGCCGGGGCGGGCGCCGGTCCGCTCCTCGCGGCGCCCCGTCCCACGAGCCACCCCACCACCAGTGCGGCCGTCACCGGCAGCGCCGCCGCCGCCCAGTTCGGCGCGGTCCCCGCTCCCGCGTCCGGCACCGCCGCGAGCAGCGGGAACGGCGGCAGCGGCGGGGCGGACGGGGAGGCCAGCGGGGTCACCTGGGTGCCGGTCCCGAGGAGGAAGCCGGGGCCGAGGGCGTACGCCGCCGCCCACACCGCGGCGTTCGGCGCCAGCGTGACGCAGAGCAGCAGCACCGCCAGCCATCCCGACCAGCCCTCCGTCAGCCGCAGGAACGCCTGCCGGCTCTCCCCGCCGTGCCATCCCAGCGACACCGCGAGCAGCAGTGCCCCGCCGCCGGCCAGCACCGTCGCCCCGGCCGCCGCCGCCCGCGCCACGACTCCGGGACGACCGTCCGGCCCGAGGACCAGATGGCGTACGCCCCTGGGCAGCACCGCGCCCAGCACCCGCTCCAGCGGTCCGCTCGGACGGCCGTACGCCGTCCACACTCCCGTCCCCGCGGCCAGTCCGGCGACCAGCGGCACGCACACCACGGTCCACTCCCAGGCCGGCCGCAGCCCACCGCCCGCGCAGGAGAGCGCGGCGGGCGCGCCAACGGCGAGGTAGCCGAGGAGGACGCCCGCCCACGCCGTACGGCCGGGGACGAGCGGGGCCTCGCCGCCCGCGCCGCCCTCCGCCGCGTCGCGGGCCGCCCGGTGCAGCAGCCACACCGGCAGCGCGAGCAGCAGCAGCGGCGGGACACCCACGGGTGCGGGGACGCCGGACAGCGTGTCGGCGCGGACCAGTTCGGCGCCGTGCGCCAGCAGCCACAGCGCCGCCGCGACGTGCAAAGCGCCGCCGGGCCCGCTGTCGGGGTAGGGCGAGCTGACCCACAGCAGGACCACGAGCACGGCGAACGCCGCGAGCCCCAGTCCGGCCGCGAGGGCGCCGCCGAGGAGGCCGGAGGCGAGCCCCGGCGAGCGGTCACGCACGCGGGCGAGCAGGGCGGCCGGCGTCGTACGGCGAGCGGTCATCTGGGTCACGTCCGCCATGCTCCCAACGACACGCGCTTTCCCGTCGTAACGGGCGAAGCACGGTTGTGTCGCTCAATATACGTTTATGTACTTTTCTGGACGGAGGGGCTCCCGGTGACACGGAGCCCCACCACCCCGCTCCCCCCACCCGACGAATGCCGGCGCCTGCGCGAGACGGCCTCGCTGACGCGGCATCGGCTCGCGCGGCGCGTGGGCGTCCGGCCCGAGACGGTACGCGCGTGGGAGTCCGGCCGCAGCACACCCCGCGGCCGGAACCGGGAGGCGTACGCGAAACTGCTGGCCGGCCTGGCGGAAGGGACCGCCGACGCGGGGGCGCCGCGTTCCCTGCCCGTTCATCAGGAGAAGGAGGTCACAGCGGTGGTGACGGTGTGTCTGGACAAGCCGGGCGGCGACGGCAGTCCCGAAGCGTTCGCGCAGGCGCCCCCGCCGTCCTCCGCCTCCTCCCCGGGCCGCACGCCCGCTCAGGCCTTCGACGCCCTGTACTCCTTCTGCGCCCCCGCCCTCGTCCGGCAGACCTACCTGCTCACCGGCCGCCGCACACTCGCCCGCGAGTCCGTGGAGCGGGCCTTCCAACTGGCCTGGGACCGCTGGCCCGAGGTGGCCAGGGACCCGGACCCGGCCGGCTGGGTGCGCGCGGCGGCGTACGAGTGTGCGCTCTCCCCGTGGCACCGGTACCGCCGCCGCCACCGGCAGCCCGAACCGCCGCCCCCGGACGAGGACGACCAGGCGCTCCTGGAGGTGTTGCTGCGCCTCCCGCCGCCGTACCGCCGCACGCTCCTGCTGTACGACGGGGTCGGCCTCGGTCTGCCCGAGACGGCGGCGGAGACGGAGGCCACCACCCGGGCGACGGCCGGCCGGCTGACACACGCGCGCGAGACCGTCGCCGCCCGGCTCCCGGACCTGTCGGACCCGCGGGAGCTGCACCGGCGGCTGGCCGAGCTGGCCTCCACCGGGCGGCTGCGGGCGGCCGAGCCGCCGGTGGTGCGCGGCGGCGGCGAGCGCCGGGCCCGGCTGTGGACCCGGGCCGCCGTCGTGCTCACGGTCGCGCTGATCGGCACCACGGCGCTCACCCTGCGCACGGCCCCGACCCGCTACGAGCCACCCGTGCCACCGGGTGAGACGGTGCGGGGCGTTCCGCCGCGGGTGGCACCCGGGCCCTTGTCGGAGGACCAGCGCGAACTGCGCACCCTGCTGCGGGAGAAGCTGCCGCGGGGACCGGAACGGCTGGCGCCGCAGGCGCGGTAGCCGGGGGTGGAGACGACGGTGGGCCCGTCCCCACTGCGGGGAACGGGCCCACCCGTACGGTGGCGCTCGGTGTCGCTCTGCGCCGCCCGCTCAGCCGGCGAGAATGGCGCGCGCCAGCTTCGCCGTCTCGGTCGGCGTCTTGCCGACCTTGACGCCGGCGGCCTCGAGGGCCTCCTTCTTCGCGGCGGCCGTGCCGGAGGAACCGGAGACGATGGCGCCGGCGTGGCCCATGGTCTTGCCCTCGGGCGCGGTGAAGCCCGCGACGTAGCCGACGACCGGCTTCTTCACGTTCTCCTTGATGAAGGCCGCGGCCCGCTCCTCGGCGTCGCCGCCGATCTCACCGATCATCACGATCAGGTCGGTGTCGGGGTCGGCCTCGAACGCGGCGAGCGCGTCGATGTGCGTGGTGCCGATGACCGGGTCGCCACCGATGCCCACGGCCGAGGAGAAGCCGATGTCACGCAGCTCGTACATCATCTGGTACGTCAGCGTGCCGGACTTCGAGACCAGGCCGATGCGGCCCGGCTTGGTGATGTCGCCCGGGATGATGCCGGCGTTCGACTGACCGGGGGTGATCAGACCCGGGCAGTTCGGGCCGATGATCCGGGTCTTGTCGCCCTTCTCCACGGCGTACGCGTAGAACGCGGCGGAGTCGTGCACCGCGATGCCCTCGGTGATGACGACCGCGAGCGGGATCTCGGCGTCGATCGCCTCGACCACGGCGGCCTTGGCGAAGGCCGGCGGGACGAAGAGGACGGAGACGTTGGCGCCCGTCTTCTCCATCGCCTCGGCGACCGTGCCGAAGACCGGGATCTCGTTGCCGTCGATGTCGACGGACGTGCCCGCCTTGCGGGGGTTCACGCCACCGACGATGTTCGTGCCGTCGGCCAGCATGAGCTTGGTGTGCTTCATGCCCGTGGCACCGGTCATGCCCTGGACGATGACCTTGCTGTCCTTGTTGAGGAAGATAGCCATGGCTGTTTAGTCCTCGTCCCTTACTTCGCAGCCGCGAGCTCGGCGGCCTTGTCGGCCGCGCCGTCCATGGTGTCCACGCGCTGGACCAGCGGGTGGTTGGCGTCGGAGAGGATCTTGCGACCCAGCTCGGCGTTGTTGCCGTCCAGGCGGACGACCAGCGGCTTGGTGACTTCCTCACCGCGGTCCGCGAGCAGCTGCAGCGCCTGCACGATGCCGTTGGCGACCTCGTCGCAGGCGGTGATGCCGCCGAAGACGTTGACGAAGACGGACTTGACGTCCGGGTCGCCGAGGATGATCTCCAGGCCGTTCGCCATGACGGCGGCGGAGGCGCCGCCACCGATGTCGAGGAAGTTGGCGGGCTTGACGCCGCCGTGCGCCTCACCGGCGTAGGCGACGACGTCCAGGGTGCTCATGACGAGACCCGCGCCGTTGCCGATGATGCCGACCTCGCCGTCGAGCTTGACGTAGTTGAGGTTCTTCTCCTTGGCGGCGGCCTCGAGGGGGTTGGCCGACGCCTTGTCCTGGAGAGCCTCGTGCTCCGGCTGACGGAACTCGGCGTTCTCGTCGAGGGAGACCTTGCCGTCCAGGGCGATGACGTCACCGGAGGCGACCTTGGCCAGCGGGTTGACCTCGACGAGGAGCGCGTCCTCGGCGACGAAGGTCTTCCACAGGGTGACCAGGATGTCGGCGACCTTGTCGGCGACCTCGGCCGGGAAGTTCGCGGCCTCGACGATCTCGCGGGCCTTGGCGGGGGTCACACCCTCGTTGGCGTCGATCGGGGTCTTGGCGACGGCCTCGGGGCGGGTGGCCGCCACCTCCTCGATCTCCATGCCGCCCTCGACGGAGGCGATGGAGAGGAAGGTGCGGTTGGCACGGTCGAGGAGGAAGGAGACGTAGTACTCCTCCAGGATCTCCGGGGCCGTCTCGGCGATCATCACCTTGTGGACCGTGTGGCCCTTGATGTCCATGCCGAGGATGTTGGTCGCGTGCTCGACCGCCTCGTCGGGGGTGGCGGCGAGCTTGACGCCGCCGGCCTTGCCGCGGCCGCCGACCTTCACCTGGGCCTTGACGACGGACTTGCCACCGAGACGCTCGGTGGCTGCGCGGGCCGCCTCAGGCGTGTCGATGACTTCACCGGCCAGCACCGGTACATCGTGCTTGGCGAAGAGGTCCCTCGCCTGGTACTCGAACAGGTCCACGCGCTTCCGTCCCTATCAGTGATCTCGCGGTTCGTTGATGCGTGGGCGTGCCGCGAAGGGCAACGTGACGTCCGCTGTGTCACAAGGGAGGCGCACACGGTGTCCGAGCGCGCGGCATGTCCGTCTCGCAGGTTATCGCCGCATGGGGGACCTCTCTAAATCGCGGGTCACACATGAGCGGTGATACCTGTCACATGATGCCGCCATCTCTGGCACGGCGTGCCGGATGTGAGGGGCCTCACCGGGCTGGGGTTGGCCCGGTGAGGCCCTTTCGAACAGCCCGGAGGGGCGGTGAACACCCTGCTCTCCGGGATGCGGGGTGGCCGGCCCTCACCCCAATGGGGGTCGGCCACCCCTCCACGAGGTTCCGACCGGACAGACCGACGGCTTTCGGCTGTCCGGGTCCTGATGCCCCGCGGAGTCCTTTGTTACCCGTGAGTCAGGTACGGGTGGGGACGCGGGCGCGTGCGGCCGGACCGGCGGGAGGGGGCCGCGGCGGCTTCCGCCGGGACCCGGAGGGTGCCCGGAGGGTGCCCGAACGGGCAGGCTGCCGCGCCGCCCTCGCGCGCACGTGTCCGCGGCGAGGGAAGGGACCGCTCCTAAGCGGGTGAGACCGGGACGTCCCGGTGCGGGTTCCGCGTACCGGCCGTCTCGGCGCGCACGGTGTCGCCGGGTACGAGCCGGAGCGGCGGCCGGTGATGCGCGGTGACGGCGTACGCGTCACCGTGTCGCGGCGTGCCGTGGTCCGCGGCCGAACGGCTGCTCGCCGTGCCGTCCGACCGACCGGCGGGAGTGCCGGGGGCGTGCGGTGCGGGGGCCGGGCCGGCGTCCACGACGCGTACGGCGTCCTGCGCGGGCCGGTGTCCCTGGTCCGCGTGGGCCGCGCGGCCGGCACGGATGAACTCCGGGCCGTGGGCTCCGGGCCCCGCGGCCGGATCCGGAGTCCCGGACGGTCCGTCCGGCCCCTTCGGCTCGTCCGGGGCGTCCTGCCCGGGCGCGCCGGACGGCCCGTCCGAGGCGCCCGGCTGCGGGACGGGCGTGCCCGGCCCGGGGAGTGTCTGCTCCGGTGTGCCGGGCAGGTACGGGAGCTCCGGCAGCGGCGCGGGCCGCTCCAGGCCGGGGAGCGCGGGCAGGGCGGGCCGGGCGGGGAGTGTCTGCTCCGGCGTGCCGGGCAGGTACGGGAGCTCCGGCAGCGGCGCGGGCCGCTCCAGGCCGGGGAGCGCGGGGAGCGCGGGGAGCGCGGGGAGCGCGGGCCGGGCGGGGAGTCGCCCCGGCGTCGCCTCGTCCAGCCGGCCGGTCACCGCGCCGGCCAGGTCCCCGACCGGCCGTACGACCCGTTCGTCCACGGACCGGACCACGCTCTCGGTCAGCGGGCGGATCGGCCCGGCCACGTCCGGGCGCTGCACGGTGAGGGTCTCGATGACCGGCGCGGGCCCGTTCGAGTCGGGCGGGGTGCCCGAGCCGGTCGGCACCGCGGACCCGACGGCGGAGAGGGTCCGCTCGACCGGCCCGCCGTCCGCCGCCTGCGCCCGCTCCCCGTACAGCACGCCGAGCACGAACACCGCGCCCACCAGCAGCGCCAACTGGACCGCACGCCGCCCCGCCGCCGCGCGCATCGTGCGCAGAGCGGCACCGGGCAAGGCTGCTGACCGGATCAAGAGGGGCGGTTCCTCCGGGACGGCGGGACGGATGGACGGCGGGACGGCGGGACGGCGGGACGGCGGGACGGCGGGACGGCGGGAGACACTTCACGGGTCCTTCATCGAACGGCGCCGATCCTCGCACGCGACTCCCGAGGTCGCGCAAGCCCTCCGTTACCGATGGGTACTCATGTCCCTTTTCACCGGCCCGAGTCCGCTCCTCATGCCGCGTCCGGTATCGGCAACGGCCGCTTCTCGAGCGCCGCCGCCATCACCTCCGGGAAGAGATCGGGTGTGCAGGCGAACGCCGGTGCGCCCAGCGCGGCGAGCGCCGCCGCGTGCTCCCTGTCGTACGCGGGCGTGCCCTCGTCGGACAGCGCGAGCAGCGTCACGAACTGCACGCCCGACGCCTTCATCGCCGCCACCCGCTTGAGCATCCCGTCGCGTATCCCCCCTTCGTAGAGGTCGCTGATCAGCACGACCACCGTCTCCGCCGGCCGGGTGATCCGCGACTGGCAGTACGCCAGCGCCCGGTTGATGTCCGTACCGCCGCCGAGCCGGGTGCCGAAGAGCACGTCGACGGGGTCGTCGAGCTGGTCGGTGAGGTCGACGACCGCCGTGTCGAACACGACGAGCCGGGTGCCGATCGACCGCATGGAGGCGAGCACCGCCCCGAACACCGACGCGTACACGACGGACGCCGCCATCGATCCGGACTGGTCGACGCAGAGGACGACCTCCTTCTTCACCGACCGCGAGGCACGCCCGTAGCCGATGAGCCGCTCGGGCACGACCGTCCGGTGTTCCGGGAGGTAGTGCTTGAGGTTGGCCGCGATCGTGCGGTTCCAGTCGATGTCGTGGTGGCGTGGCCGGCCGACGCGGGCGCTGCGGTCGAGGGCGCCGGTGAGGGTGGCCCGGGTGCGGGCGGCGAGCCGCTTCTCCAGGTCCTCGACGACCTTGCGCACGACCGCCCGTGCCGTCTCCTTCGTCGTCTCCGGCATGGCCTTGTCGAGCGACAGCAGCGTGCCGACGAGATGGACGTCGGCCTCGACGGCCTCCAGCATCTCCGGTTCCAGCAGAAGCGTGGCGAGGCCGAGCCGGTCGATGGCGTCGCGCTGCATGACCTGGACGACGGAGGAGGGGAAGTAGGTCCGGATGTCCCCGAGCCAGCGGGCCACCGACGGCGCCGACGCGCCGAGCCCCGCCGAGCGGTCGCGGCCCGCCTGCGGCGTGTCCCCCTTGCCGTAGAGCGCGGTGAGCGCCCCGTCCATCGCGGTGTCCTGCCCGGACAGCGCGTATCCGGTTCCGTCGGCCGGGTCGCCGCCGAGCACGAGCCGCCAGCGCCGCAGCCGCTCCTGCGCCGGGTCCGTCGTCCCCGCCGCCTCTCCCTGTGTGTCCGTCATCCCCTCACCCCCGCCAGTCCGTCGCGTGCTCCCTCGTCGTCCCCGTCCAGCCCGAGCAGCAGCCGCACGACCGGCAGCACGGCGTCCGCGCGGGTGGTGTCGGGGTCGGGGGCGAAGCCGGGTATGCCGGAAACCGCGGCCGCCGTGCCGCCACGTGCCCCCGGTCCGCGCCGGACCAGTTCACCGAGGGTGCGCCGCACTCCCGGCTCGTACGCCGAGAACGTCCGCCGCAGCAGCGGCAGTACGTCCGTGAACGCCTCCGCCGGTACGCCCGTCAGCCACCTGTCGACCAGCCCGAGCAGCCGCTCGTCGTGGACCAGGAGCAGTCCGCCGCCGGAGCCGCCGCCGACGAAGCCCTCGATCCACGCGGCCGCGTCCGCCGGCGGCGTGCCCGGGGACAGCACGAGCCCCATGAGCCGTGCCGCCTCGTCCTGCGCCAGCTCCCCGTCGTCCAGCAGCAGCCGCACGGACCGTCCCCGTATGACGCCGGGCACGGTGTCCCGTGCGGACAGGGTCCGCAGCACCGACTGCCAGCGGGCGCGCAGCTTCCCGTGGCCCGGTGCGGGGGCGTCGCCGAGGAGGCCCACCGCGCCGTGCACCGCGTCGACGTGGCGCCGCATCTCGTCGGCGGCGTCCGCGTCCAGGGCGGCGCAGGCCGGGGGCAGTCCGACGAAGACCCGCTCGGCGAGACCCGCGGCGACCTCGGCCAGCGCCGCGGTGTCGGTGCCGCGCACGTCGCCGTAGCGCAGCGAGCGGACCAGGGCGGGCAGCGCCTGGGCGAGATGGCCGACGTCCGTGTCGAGGGCCGCGCGGTCGGTGAGGATCCGCATCACCGTGGGCAGCGCCTCGGGCAGTGCGGCCAGCAGGCAGCGTTCGGCGAGCCCGGTGACCTCGGCGAGGCCGCTCGCACCGAGGGCGTCCGCCTCCGCCCTGACGGTCGCGGCGGCGAGCACGGTCGTCCCCCAGATCCCGGCCTCGGCGACCCGTACGGACAGCTCGGGCTCCCAGCGCAGCCGCCAGGTCTCCCGGAAGGTCCCCGTGCCGCCGCGTGCGGCGGCCGGTTCTCCCCAGCCGATGCCGAGCAGCCGCAGCCGGTGCAACAGTCTGCCGCGCTCCGCATCGGTCTCCTTGCGCAGGTCGAGCTCCAGCTCCCGCTCCCCGGCCTCGGGTTTCAGCCGCAGCCGGCGCTGGATCCGCGCGAGGTCCCGCTGCAACGGCACGGCGGGCGCCGCCGCCGGCACCTCTCCGAGCACGTCGCCGACGACCAGCCGGTCGTGCACCAGTGCCAGCGGCACGTCGGAGCCCTCGCACATCACCGCCCGTACCGCGTCGGTCGTCTCGCTCAGGCCGGGCAGCGGACGTCCGCGCAGCGCCGCGAGGGTCTCCGCCAGCCGTACGGCCTCGATGACGTGCGCGGAGGAGACGATGCGGTCCTCGGCCCGCAGCAGCCCGGCCACCTTGGTCAGCCACCGCTCGACCGGCCGGTCCGGGGCGCCGAACAGATGCCCGTACCAGCCCGGGGAGTCGATGCCCGCGCCGTAGCCGCTTCTCCGGGAGAGTCTGCGGTGGGTCCAGGGCACCCAGGTCATGTCCGTCTTCACCTTGGGCAGCCCTTTCAGCAGGGCACGGTCGGCGGCGACGGTGGCCTTGCGGCGCAGCGCCGGCACGTGCCAGGCCCCGCAGACCACGGCCACGCCGTCCCCGGACTCCCGCTGTGCCGCCCGGATCCGCAGCCGCATGTGCGCCTCGCGCACGAGGTCCCGCCGGTGTCCCCCGCTTCCGTACTCCTCCCGCAGCGCGGTCATGGCCTCCTCGAGCGCGGTGAACGGCGCGACCGCGTCCCCCTCGCCCACACCGCGGTGCTCGACGACGTCCTCCCACCACCGCTCGGCGTCGTCGTACCCGGCGGTTTCGGCGAGCACCCCCAGGGGGTCGACCCGCACCTCGTCGTCCGCGCCGCATGCGCGGCCCTCGTCACCCTCCTGGGCCAGCGTGTGCGCGGCCGGCAGGTCGATGAAGCGGGCCGGAACCTCGTGCTCCAGGGCCCAGCGGAGCGCGACCCACTCCGGGGAGAACTCGGCCAGCGGCCAGAAGGCCGAGCGGCCGGGCTCGTCCACCGCGTGGGCGAGCAGCGCGACGGGCGGTCGCATGTCCTCCTCGGCGGCGAGCGGGACCAGCGCGTCCGCCTCCGGCGGGCCCTCGATCAGCACGGCACCCGGCCGGGCCTCCTCCAGCGCCGCCCGCACCGCCCGCGCGGATCCCGGCCCGTGATGCCGCACGCCGAGCAGCAGCGGCCCCGCGGTGTCCGCCTTCCCGCCGCTCATCCACTGACCTCCCGGCAGGCCCGGTAGAAGTCCTTCCAGCCGTCGCGCTCGCGGACCACGGTCTCCAGGTACTCCTGCCAGACGACACGGTCCGCCGCCGGGTCGCGGACGACCGCGCCGAGGAGGCCCGCGGCGACGTCCCCGGCCCGCAGCACGCCGTCGCCGAAGTGGGCGGCCAGCGCCAGCCCGCCGGTGACGACGGAGATCGCCTCGGCGGTCGACAGCGTGCCGCTGGGCGACTTGAGCTTCGTCCTGCCGTCGGTGGTGATCCCGTCGCGCAGCTCGCGGAAGACGGTGACGACCCGGCGGATTTCGTCGATGCCGTCGGGCACGGCCGGCAGGTCGAGGGAGCGGCCGATCTGGTCGACCCGGCGCGAGACGATGTCGACCTCCGCCTCCGGGGTCTCCGGCAGCGGCAGCACCACGGTGTTGAAGCGGCGGCGCAGGGCGCTGGACAGGTCGTTGACCCCCCGGTCGCGGTCGTTGGCCGTGGCGATCAGGCTGAAGCCGCGGACCGCCTGCACCTCCTGGCCCAGCTCCGGTATCGGCAGCGTCTTCTCCGACAGGATGGTGATCAGCGTGTCCTGGACGTCGGCCGGGATGCGGGTCAGCTCCTCGACACGGGCCGTCATGCCCTCCGCCATGGCCCGCATCACCGGGCTGGGCACGAGGGCGTCGCGGCTGGGGCCGTGGGCGAGCAGCCGGGCGTAGTTCCAGCCGTAGCGGATGGCCTCCTCCGGGGTGCCGGCCGTGCCCTGCACGAGCAGGGTGGAGTCGCCGCTGACCGCGGCGGCCAGGTGCTCGGAGACCCAGGTCTTCGCGGTGCCGGGCACGCCGAGCAGGAGCAGGGCGCGGTCGGTGGCGAGGGTGCTCACCGCGACCTCGACGAGGCGGCGCGGACCGATGTACTTCGGCGTGATGACCGTGCCGTCCGGCAGCGTGCCGCCGAGCAGGTAGGTGGCGACGGCCCACGGCGACAGCCGCCAGCGGGCGGGGCGGGGGCGGTCGTCCTGCGCCGCCAGCGCGGCGAGTTCGGCGGCGAAGGCGTCCTCGGCGTGCGGCCGCAGCGTCCGCGTCTTCGCCGCCGTGTGCGCGGGCGCGGGGCTGTTCCGCGTCGGGTCGACGGACGTAGGTCCAACGGACGCAGTCATGACTGGGTCCCCCTCCAGCTCGGCCGGTTCGGATCTGGCACCAACCGTGCACCACACCACTGACAATCGCTCTGACCTGCACTAATGCGCTCGCCGGGGCGATTGTCAGTGCCGGGATCTAGTTTCGTCGGTATGACTCAGCAGGGGGTGCGCTGGACCGCGGACCAGGTGCTGGCACTGGCGCCTGACCCCGCGTCACGCACGGCGGGAAGCAGACTCGGCGCGGCCGGTGCGTGGTCCGGGGCCGGAAGTTCGGGCGAGGGGACGGTGTGGGGTCTGTGCGAGGGCGGTGGGAGCACTCCGTACCGGACGGTCGTCGACGTCGCGGACGCCTCCGGGCCCGCGTACCAGTGCAGTTGCCCGAGCCGTAAGTTCCCGTGCAAGCACGCGCTCGGTCTGCTGCTGCTCTGGTCGGGCGGTGACGGGGTGGTGCCGCGGGGAGAGGCGCCGAAGTGGGCCGAGCACTGGATCGCGGGCCGGCGCACACGCGCGGAACAGAAGCGGACCGCGGGCCGCTCGGACTCCTCGGGCTCCTCGGATTCCGCCGGCCCAAAGGCGGCGCGGCGCCGGGCCGAGCGCCGGGCCGAGCGGGTGACGGCGGGCGCGGTGGAACTGGAGCAGCGCCTGGCGGATCTGCTCCGCGGCGGCCTGGCGTCGGCCGAGCAGTCGGGGTACGGGCTGTGGGAGGAGACCGCGGCCCGCATGGTCGACGCCCAGGCACCGGGACTGGCCGCCCGGGTGCGGGAGCTGGGGGCGCTCGCGGGCACCGGGCCGGGCGGGCCGGTGCGGCTGCTGGAGGAGTGCGCGCTGCTCCACCTCCTCGGCCAAGGCTGGCTGCGCCGGGAACGGCTGCCGGAAGGGCTGGCCGCGACGGTCCGTTCCCGTATCGGCCTGCCCGCGTCGGCGGACGGCCCGGCGATACGGGACCGCTGGTTGGTCCTCGCCCAGTACGACACGGCGGACAGCCGTCTGACGACCCGCCGCGTCTGGCTGTACGGCGCGGGCTCGGGGCGCACGGCGCTGCTCCTCTCCTACGGGGCGGCGGGCCGCGCCCCGGAGCTCGCGCTGCCGGTCGGGCTGGCCCTCGACGCGGAGCTGTCCGCGTACCCGGGCGCGGAGCAGCCGCGGGTGGCCCTGGGTGAGCGGTTCGCGCCGCCCGCGCCGACGGACGTACGGCCGCCGGGGACGACGACGGCCCGGGCGGCCGCCCGCTACGGCGAGGCGCTGCGCGACGACCCCTGGCTGGACTCGGTCCCGGTGACGCTGGACCGGGTGGTACCGGCTCCGGACGGTGACGGCTGGCAGCTGGCCGACGCCGACGAGGACGCGGCCCTGCCGCTCACGCCGGCCGCGCGGTCCCGCCCCGGTCTGTGGCGCCTGGTCGCCCTGTCGGGCGGCGCACCGGTCAGGGTCTTCGGCGAGTGCGGCCACCAGGGATTCACTCCATTGGCGGCATGGCCGGAGGGGCCCGGGGAGGTGGTGCCGCTGTGCTGAGCGGCGCGCTCCTCCCCGTTCCCGCACAGTCAAGGAATCTTTCGGACATCACTGGACACTCGGTGCGCGTGGGTCTTCGACCGTGCCGGGACGCCCGTCGGAAAGGAAGCTCATGAGCAGGACGACCACCGCCGTGGGCGCCTCCCTCCCGGACTCCTGGGAGGAACTGGTGACCACGGCCCTGCTGGGCACGGACCGGCGCACACCGCCTGGCTCCGCGCCCGGGCCGGACGCGCCGTCGGCCCTGCTGGACGCGGCGGCCGTGGCGACCGTACGGCGACGCGCCGGGCTGCGGCCCGCGCCGGCCGCGGAGCGTCCGCGGCCGGCTCCCGAGGACCCGCGCCCTCCGCTGCCGTCCGCCGCCGCGCGCCGGCTCACGATGCTGCTCGCCGACCGTCCCGGCACCTCGGGCGGTGGCCGCCGGGGCACGGCTCCGGACCTCATGGAGCTGCTGCCCCAGTGGCTGGCGGCGGCGAACGCCCGCGGTTTCGCGGCGCCCCCGGCCGCGCTGCCCGCCCTGCTCGACGCCGCGCGGGGACGGACCGACCTGCGTCCGGCGGCGCTGCGGTTCGCGGGGCCGCGCGCCCTGTGGCTGGCCCGGTTCAACCCGGACTGGCGGTTCGCCCTGCGTTCCACACCGGGCGGGGGCCCGTCCGTGCCCCGCCTCCACGACACGGAGGGCATACGACGGCTCTGGCAGGAGGGCCTCTTCGCCGAACGGGTCGCCCTCCTCACCGCCCTCCGCTCCCGCAGGCCGGCCACCGCGCGGGAACTCCTCGCGGCGAGCTGGGCGACGGAGCGGGCGGAGGACCGCCTGATGTTCCTGGACTCGCTGCGCACCGGACTCGGCCCGGACGACGAACCGTTCCTCGAACAGGCCCTGGCCGACCGCAGCCGCAACGTACGGGCCACGGCGGCGGAGCTGCTGTCGGCACTGCCCGGCTCGGCGCTGGCGGAGCGCATGGCGGTCCGGGCCGGGGCCTGTGTGGCCGTCGACCGTACGCGGGACACACCGACGATCGTCGTCGAGGCGCCGCACGAATGCGACGCGGGCATGGAACGCGACGGCGTGGTGGCCAGAGCCCCGGCGGGCCGGGGCGAACGGTCCTGGTGGCTCGGTCAGTTGGTGGAGGCGGCACCCCTGGGCAGCTGGTCGCGGCGGCTCGGCGGGCGTACGCCGCGGGAGATCGTGGCGCTGCCGGTGGCGGACGACTGGCAGGGCGAACTGCACGCGGCCTGGTGCCGGGCGGCGGTACGGCAGCGCGACGCGGCCTGGTCCCGGGCGCTGCTCTCAGAGCCCTCCGCGCCGGAGGCGGGCGGCCCGGGGGCGGTGTCCCTGGCCGAACGCGCCAAGCTGCTCGGCACGCTGGACGCCGCCGAGCGGGCCGAGTGGGTGGCCGGGTTCATCGAGACGCACGGCCTGTCCGAGGCGTTCCAGCTGCTCGGGGTGTGTGCCGTGCCCTGGGCCGCGCCGGTCGGACGGGCGGTGGTCGACGCGCTCAACATCGCGCGTGACGCAGGGAGTTATCCATGGAGTTTCAGCGGAGTCATGGGCCTGGCCGAGCGCTGCCTCGACCCGTCCGAGGCCGGCCGCCTCGACGCGCTCCTGGCGATACCGGACGAGCCGGAGAACGCGTCGCCCGGAGCCGGCGGCTACTGGTCGGAGGCCTTCCAGCGCCTGGTCACCACACTGCGCCTGCGCGCGGCCATGCTGACGGAACTGATCCCGGCCGCCCCCTGTCGTCCCGGGACGACAAGCCCGTCCCCGGCCGACCCGCCGTGAGCGCCCACGCCGCGTCAACTGCGGGCAGTCGTGCCTCCCCCAGTGCCTTGAAGGCCTGGGAGGTACCCCCGGGGGCGACGGTGGTCCCCTCGCCCGAGCGAAGCCGAGAGTGGGGGAGGGTGGGCGCGGCGGCACCCCGCAAACGCCGGGCAGCGCGACCCACCCCCTGTCCGCACCGATGCAGGGCGCTCCGGGAACGCCGGCCGCGTGGACCGGCCGTTCCCCGGCCGCGACACGCGAGGCGCCACAAAGCCGCCCTACGCCTCCGCCGGCTGCCGCACGTTCGCCCGCACCCAGTCCACGATGGACGCCGTGGTCGCGCCCGGCGTGAAGATCTCCGCGACGCCCTTCTCCTTCAGCGGAGCGATGTCCGCCTCGGGGATGATCCCACCGCCGAAGACCAGGATGTCCGCCGCGTCCCGCTGCTCGAGCAGCTCGATGACGGCCGCGAAGAGCGTGTTGTGCGCCCCGGAGAGGATGGACAGACCGATCGCGTCGGCATCTTCCTGGATCGCGGTGTCGACGATCTGCTCGGGGGTCTGGTGAAGCCCGGTGTAGATCACCTCCATACCGGCGTCGCGCAGCGCCCGCGCGATCACCTTGGCCCCGCGATCGTGGCCGTCGAGCCCCGGCTTGGCCACCACCACGCGGATCGGACCGGCTGCCACACCCATCACTGCCTCCATGAAGCGACTACATCCATCCGTACCGACAAGTACCGCACACATCCGTCGTGCCGTACACATCGTTCGGGCACTCCGGCCCGAACCGGCCGGGGAAGTGAACGAACGTTATCTCCAGCATCCCGCAACCGGCAGTTTCACGGTGCGCAGCGAGGGGCAAATCACACGGAGGGACACGTTCACCGCGTAGCGTTCCCGGGCTCCGAGCCCCGTACACCGCGCGCCCGTGCACCACTCGGGCAACGGTGGGAGCATGCGCACAAGGGATTCGCACCGAGGTCGCCGCACCACCGCGCCCCCTCCACGCATCGCACGCGCGCACCGTCGACCGCTCTCGCGGCGATTTCCCATGAGGGCACACGAGGGACAGGGCTGTCCTCCCGCGTGCCGACAGGAGGTCGGCCATGAAGGTCACCGAGGCAGCTCTCCCCTTCCTGCCGCTCTGCCGGCGTCTTCTGCCGATCCGGCTGGCGGATCTCTCCCTGAGCCTGCTGAAGGCGACCGCCCTGGAGCTGGCGATCCTGGCGGGCCACCTCCTGCTCTATCCCGCCGGCATCGTCCAGGAGCGCCGGGGTGCGAGCGCCGCGCTGCCCGCCCTGGACGGCACCGCCCAGCTGCCGGCGGAGGCCAAGCCCCCGGTGGTGCTGCTGCACGGCTTCATCGACAACCGGTCGGTCTTCGTCCTGCTGCGCCGCAGCCTCTCCCAGCACGGCAGGCAGCAGATCGAGTCGCTCAACTACTCGCCGCTGACCTGCGACATCCGCATCGCGGCCGAACTGCTCGGCCGACACATAGAGCAGGTGTGCGAACGCACGGGCAGTCGCCGGGTCGATGTCGTCGGGCACAGCCTCGGCGGGCTCATCGCGCGGTACTACGTGCAGCGGCTGGGCGGTGACGCCCACGTGCGGACGCTCGTCACGCTCGGCACCCCGCACTCCGGCACCCGCGTCGCGCCGCTGGCCAACGCGCACCCCATCGTGCGCCAGATGCGCCCCGGCTCGCCGGTGCTCGAGGAGCTCACTCAGCCCGCACCGGGCTGCCGTACGCGCTTCGTCGCCTTCTGGAGCGACCTCGACCACATCATGGACCCGCTGGAGTCGGCGTGCGTCGAGCACCCCGACCTGACGGCGGTGAACGTACGGGTGAGCGGCGTGGGCCATCTCGCCCTGCCCGTGCACCCGGCCGTGGCGACCCGCATACGGCAGGCCCTGGACACGGCACACCCCGGAGAGCCGGCCACCGGCCGCCCGGAAGGCCTGACGGTGGCCTGACGGCCGGCGGGCCCCGGGCGCCGCCGCGCGGAGGTGGCACGCGGGGATGACACACGGGGATGGCGCGACACGCCCGGCACCGGCGCCGCGAGACAACCGGAACCACGCGTCCCCTCGACAGCAATCCGAACAACAACGGCCAGGGACGGCCCACTTACCGCCGTCGACCCCTCCACCACTTCGAACAAATCTCGAACAAAAAGCCAAGACCGCGCCCGCCGTCCGCCAAAAGGCGACCGATTGCCCGTTTCCTGCGCGCGCGAAACCTGCGGAAGATTGTCGCGCCCGCGTACCGCCGGGTACAGTCGCCGCACTGCTCTGGCAGCCCCTGTTGTCGAGGCGAAAGAGAAGTTGGTGAACGACCGTCACCCGTCGGGGACCATGGACCCGGCTCCGGCTTCCGACGCCGCCTCGGCGCCCTATGCGTCGTACGGCACCCAGGAAGCCCAGTACGGCGACTTCACCCCATACGGCGAGTACAACGCCACCGGTTTCACCGCCACCCACTTCGGGACCGGCCACACCACCGGAACCTTCGCCACCGACCCCCTCTTCGGCGACCTCCCCGGCAGCGGCCACGACACGGGTGCGTACGAGACCGGGCACTGGCCCGCGGGCGGTCACGACACCGGGCAGTACGACACGTACGCGGCCCCGTACCCGTCCGCGCACGACACCGGCGGCTACGACGCGACCGCATGGACCACCGGCCACCACCCGATGACGGTGATTCCGCCGCAGGCCACCTCCCCGGAGACCAGCGGCCAGTGGGACGCGGGTGAGTGGCTCCAGCCCGACCAGGCCGGGAACCCCGCCGACCGGACCCAGCACTGGGACTGGAGCGCGCAGACCTTCGACAGCGGTGTCTACGACGCCACGCAGTGGAACTCCGACGGCGGCGACACCACCGCCCCGACGCCCGCGTCCGAGTCCTACGAGCCGCAGGCCGAGTCCTACGAGCCGCAGGCCGAGTCGTTCGACCAGGATCCCTACGAGGCTCCCGGCGCCGACGGCGAGCCGGCCGACACCGGTGAGCTGCCTGCGGTGCACCTGCTCGACGAGCAGGAGGAGGCCGCTCCCACCCCGGCCCCGCGCTCCGGGTCCCGTTCCCGCCGCCGTGCGCCCGTCAAGCGCTCCGCGCTGCTGACGGTGGCCGTGCCCTCGGCGTGTGTGATGGGCGTCGCCGGTATCGCCGCGGCCTCGGTCGGCAACCTGGCCGACGACGGCGGCCAGGAGACGGCGACGACCGCGGCGGACGTCCAGCCGGTGAAACCGTCCGCCGCCAACATCAAGCTGGACACCCAGCTGGAGAGCCTCGCCGCCGGCGCCGACGACTTCGCCGACCGGGCCAGCCGCACCCAGGAGCGCATCGACCTCAAGGCGCAGCAGGCGGCCGAGCGCAGGGCGGCCGCGGAGGAGGCGGCCCGCAAGGAGCGGCTGCGGCCGAAGTTCGCGCTCCCGGTGGCGCAGCACGGCCTCAGCGCCTACTACGGCCAGTCCGGCATCAACTGGATGTCCGTCCACTCCGGCATCGACTTCCCCGTCTCGTACGGCGCGAAGGTGATGGCCGCGACCGACGGCACGGTGCGCACGCAGTACAACGCCGCCTACGGCAACATGATGATCGTGACCGCGATGGACGGCACGGAGACGTGGTACTGCCACCTCTCCAGCTATCAGGTCCCCTCCGGTACGACCGTGAAGGCCGGCGACACGATCGCGTTCTCCGGGAACTCCGGCAACTCGACCGGCCCGCACCTGCACTTCGAGGTGCGCCCCGGCGGCGGCTCGGCGATCGACCCGCTCGCCTGGTTCCGCAGCCACGGCCTCGACCCGTCGTAGGGTCCCCCCTCGACGGGTCCCGGCGTCCGGTTACAGCTTCTCCACCGGCGCGTACCGCAGCAGCAGCCGCTTGGGCTTGGGGTCCCCGAAGTCGATCGTCGCCTCCGTGTTCGCCCCCGTGCCCTTCACCGCGACCACCGTGCCGAGGCCGAACTGGTCGTGGGTGACCCGGTCCCCGACCACCAGCGACACCGCGGGCTTGTCCGCGGCCCGCCGGGTGGCGAAACCGGAGGCGCCCGACGCCGGACCGGACGACGCGGGCGCGCCGGCCCCCGTCCGCTTCCACTCCAGATGGGCGGCCGGGATCTCCTCCAGGAAGCGCGAGGGCGGGTTGTAGGACGGCTGGCCCCACGCGCTGCGCAGCGTCGACCTGGTCAGGTACAGCCGCTCACGCGCGCGCGTGATGCCGACGTACGCCAGGCGCCGTTCCTCCTCCAGCTCCTTGGTCTGGCCGAGGGCGCGCATGTGCGGGAAGACGCCGTCCTCCATGCCGGTGAGGAAGACGACCGGGAACTCCAGGCCCTTGGCGGTGTGCAGGGTCATCAGGGTGATGACTCCGGAGCCGTCCTCGTCCTCGTCGGGGATCTGGTCGGAGTCGGCGACCAGGGCGACCTGCTCCAGGAAGTCGGACAGCGCCACCGACTCGCCCTCGCCGCGCTCCTGCTCGAACTCCAGGGCGACGGACGCGAGTTCCTGGAGGTTCTCGATCCGGGTCTCGTCCTGCGGGTCGGTGGATGCCTGCAACTCGGCAAGATAACCGGTGCGTTCGAGGATCGCCTCCAGAACCGTCGCCGGGCCCGCCCCGGACTCGACGACCGTACGCAGGTCCTCCATCAGCGTGTTGAACCGCTTGACCGCGTTCGACGACCGCGCGGCCATGCCGTACGCCTCGTCGACGCGCTTCAGCGCCTGCGGGAAGCTGATCCTCTCGCGCTGGGCGAGGGCGTCGATCATGGCCTCCGCACGGTCGCCGATGCCCCGCTTGGGGACGTTGAGGATGCGGCGCAGCGGCACCGAGTCCTCGGGGTTGGCGAGCACCCGCAGATAGGACAGGACGTCCCGGACCTCCTTGCGCTCGTAGAAGCGGACGCCGCCGACGACCTTGTAGGGCAGGCCAACGCGGATGAAGATCTCCTCGAAGACACGGGACTGGGCGTTGGTGCGGTAGAAGACGGCGACGTCACCCGCCTTCGCCTCGCCCGCGTCCGTGAGGCGGTCTATCTCGTCGGCGACGAACTGGGCCTCGTCGTGCTCGGTGTCCGCGACGTACCCGGTGATCCGCGCGCCCGTGCCGGCGTTGGTCCACAGGTTCTTGGGGCGGCGGGACTCGTTGCGCTCGATGACGGCGTTGGCCGCGCTCAGGATGGTCTGCGTGGAGCGGTAGTTCTGCTCCAGCAGGATCGTGGTCGCGTCCGGGTAGTCCTCCTCGAACTGGAGGATGTTGCGGATCGTCGCGCCGCGGAAGGCGTAGATCGACTGGTCGGCGTCACCCACCACGCACAGCTCGGCGGGCGGTACGTCGGCGGGGTGCCCGGAGGTGCCGACAAGCTCACGCACCAGGGCGTACTGGGCGTGGTTGGTGTCCTGGTACTCGTCGACCATGACGTGCCGGAAGCGGCGGCGGTAGTGCTCGGCGACGTCCGGGAAGGCGCGGAGCAGGTTGACCGTCGTCATGATCAGATCGTCGAAGTCGAGGGCGTTCGCCTCGCGCAGGCGTGACTGGTACATGGCGTAGGCCTGGGCGAGGGTCTTCTCGAAACCGTCGGCGGCCCGGGCGGCGAAGTCCTCCTCGTCGATCAGCTCGTTCTTCAGATTGCTGATCCTGGCGCTGAAGGACTTCGGCGGGAAGCGCTTGGGGTCGAGGTCGAGGTCCCGGCAGACCAGGGCCATCAGACGCTTGGAGTCGGCGGCGTCGTAGATCGAGAACGACGACGTGAAGCCGAGCTTCTTGCTCTCGCGGCGCAGGATGCGCACGCACGCGCTGTGGAACGTCATGACCCACATGGCGCCCGCGCGCGGGCCGACGAGCTGCTCGACGCGCTCCTTCATCTCACCCGCGGCCTTGTTGGTGAAGGTGATCGCGAGGATCTGGCCCGGGTGGACGTGCCGCTCGGCCAGCAGGTGGGCGATGCGGTGGGTGAGCACGCGGGTCTTGCCGGAGCCGGCGCCGGCCACGATGAGCAGCGGGGAGCCGGAGTGGGCGACGGCGGCGCGCTGGTTGTCGTTGAGCCCTTCGAGGAGCGCGGCGGCGTCGATCACCGGGCGCGGGGCGCCGTCGCGGTAGTGGGTGTCCCTGTCCGGCGGCACGTCGAACCTCCCGCCGAACAGGTCGTCCGGGATCTGCTCCGGTACGTGCTCGTCCTCGGGTGGTGGCGGGGGCTCCTCCGCGGGGCCCCGCCGGGCCTGGAGGTCTGCCAGGAAGCTGTCGTCAAAGAGGCTGCTCATCGCTCTCCGAGTCTAGGGCGCTCCACCGACAACCCGGGGCCGCCCCGGGAACATCCCCGGATTCCGGCAGCCGGGGCAGAACACGCACCCTCCAGAACCATCATCTCACCCTGCGTGACGCCACACGCAAGGTCACGAAAATGTATCGGGCATATCACCCATCAACCTTCACAGGGACCACACCAGTTGGCTACGGTGCGGGCGGGCCGTGCGACCCCCACCGGCGAACCTCGCCGGGCCGCGCGGCCTCCGCCGAGTCCGTCACTGCCGATCACGGCAGCCGGAGCCGGGGACCCACCGAAACCTTGGGGTGAATCGGCCCACTCCCTCGCGGAGCGGCCGTAGGGCAACCCTTCCAAGCACCCGCCCGAACCCGACAGCTAACCCGGTAGGCGGAGCACTGGAAGGAGTCGCCTCCCTTGGCGTCGCACCGCAAGTCGCGCATCCCCGGCACGCGCGTGGCAGGCATACGGACCCCGGCCCTCGCCACGGCCGCGCTGACCTCCGTGGCCCTGCTGTCCCAGACGGCCACCGCCGCCCCCTCCGACGACGGCAGGCCGAGCCTGGAGGAGGTCGAGAAGAAGGTCGACGACCTCTACCGCCAGGCGGAGTCGGCGACCGAGAAGTACAACGCGGCCAAGGAGAAGACCGCGAAGCAGCGCAAGCAGGTCGGCACCCTCCTCGACGACGTGGCCAAGCGCACCCAGAAGCTCAACGACGCGCGGGAGGAGCTGGGCACCTTCGCCGCCGCCCAGTACCGGACCGGTTCCGGTGTCCCCGACACCGCGACCTTCCTGCTCGCGGACACCCCGCAGGACTTCTTCGACCGGTCCCAGCTGATGGACCGGATGACCGGCCGCCAGAAGGAAGCGGTCGACGACTACGTCACCCAGCAGTCCGAGACGATGAAGAAGCGCCAGGAGGCCACCGAGAGCCTCGAGACGCTCACCGAGTCCCAGGGCGACCTGAAGACGGCCAAGGCCACCGTCCAGAAGAAGCTCGCCGACGCCCGCGCGCTGATGTCGAAGCTGACCGCCGAGGAGAAGGCACGGCTCGCGGCGATCGAGAAGAAGAAGCAGAAGGAGGCCGCCCGCAAGGCCGCCGAGCTCGCCCGGCAGCAGGCGGAGCAGCAGAAGGCCCAGGAGGAGGCCGCCGCCGCTCAGCAGGACGACGGCACGTCGGGCAGCTCCTCGGGGTCCTCCGGCTCGGCCACCACGCCGTCCACCGACTCCTCATACGCCACCAAGGCCGAGAAGGCCCTCGCCTTCGCCCGCGCGCAGATCGGCAAGCCGTACGTCTGGGGCGCCACCGGCCCCGGCTCCTACGACTGCTCAGGCCTCACCCAGGCCGCGTGGAAGGCCGCCGGCGTCACCGTCCCGCGCACCACCTACGACCAGGTCGACGCGGGCACGACGGTCCCCGTCTCCCAGGCCCTCCCCGGTGACCTGGTCTTCTTCTACGACGATGTCACCCACGTGGGCATCTACATCGGCAACGGGATGATGATCCACGCGCCGAAGCCCGGCACGTACGTCCGCGAGGAGTCGATCTTCTACGACGGCGAGTCCTCGATCCACAGCGTGGTGCGCCCCGCCTGACCTGCTCGGGGGACGGAGCCCGGCGCCCCTGCACGCGGCGCCGGGCGGAGGCGATCAGGTCCACAGCACCGCGATGAAGACATTCGTCACGGTCAGCAGGCCGACCAGGCCGAACAGGCCCTTGTCCACCCTCTCCTCGTCCCGCTTCACATAGACCAGGCCGAGGATCACGATCAGCAGGGCCAGCTTCACGCCGATCTTGATGTTGTCGACGGAGTAGTCCTGGGCCTGGTTGAGGCCGACCAGGACCACACCGGTGACCAGCATCGTCAGCGCACCGTGCAGCATCGCGGGGACGAACCGGGCGGTGCCCGCGCCCATCGCCTTCATCTGGGTGAGGAAACCGCCGAGGAGCGACGCGATGCCGATGATGTGCAGACCGACGAAGAGGTGGATGAGTACGTCCATGAGGCCGGAGCCTAGCCATAGCCGCCGCGTAGCACTCCGGCGCCCTCATCCGTCCTTCCTCCGGCACATCGGTCATCACCCTGAGCGAAGACGACGAAGCCGGAGCAGGGCCCCTGCCACTTGTGGTCCCCCGACGGGTCCGCTCACGCCACTTCCGCACAACCCGCCACCGGAGCCGCGCGGCTCCCGGCGAGATGCCCTTCGCAGGCGCCACGCGCGTGGTCCGAACGGCCCGCTCAGACCAGCCGCCGCGCCGTCGCCCAGCGGGTCAGTTCGTGGCGGTTGGACAGCTGGAGCTTGCGCAGGACCGCCGAGACGTGGGACTCGACCGTCTTCACCGAGATGAACAGCTGCTTGGCGATCTCCTTGTAGGCGTAGCCCCGGGCGATCAGCCGTAGTACCTCCCGCTCGCGCTGGGTGAGGCGGTCCATGTCCTCGTCGACCGGCGGGGCGTCGGTCGAGGCGAAGGCGTCCAGGACGAAGCCGGCCAGACGCGGCGAGAAGACCGCGTCCCCCTCCTGCACCCGGAAGATCGAGTCGACCAGGTCGGTCCCGGTGATCGTCTTGGTCACGTATCCGCGGGCACCGCCCCGGATCACCCCGATCACGTCCTCCGCCGCGTCCGACACGGACAGGGCAAGGAAACGGACCGGCTGCTCGGCGTCACCCATCAACGGGGCACAGCGGCGCAGCACCTCGACACCGCCGCCACCGGGCAGGTGCACGTCGAGCAGGACCACCTCGGGCCGGGTGGCGGTGATGACCGTGACCGCCTGGTCGACGTCGGCGGCCTCGCCGACCACCTCGACACCGGTCTGCTCGGTCTGCCCGATCTCCGCCTGGACGCCCGTGCGGAACATGCGGTGGTCGTCGACGAGGACGACGCGCACATGACGCCCGGCGGTACCGGCGGCCGATTCCGCGGACTCGGCTCCCTGTGCCGCTCCCGTCGTTCCGTTCACCTCGGTCGGCTCG
This sequence comes from Streptomyces sp. NPDC059454, assembly GCF_042749965.1. NCBI lineage: Bacteria > Bacillati > Actinomycetota > Actinomycetes > Kitasatosporales > Streptomycetaceae > Streptomyces > Streptomyces sp. NPDC059454. The sequence continues at coordinate 159,680 of NZ_JBHYVC010000002.1, forward strand.
CTCATGACGTCTTCTCCGCCCTTTCCATCTCCAGCTCGACCTCCGTGCCGCCGTCCGGCACCGCGCGCAGCCGCGCCGTGCCGCCGTAGCGCTCCATGCGGCCGATGATCGATTCTCTGACGCCCATGCGGTCGGCGGGTATCGAGTCCAGGTCGAAGCCGGGGCCGCGGTCCCGGACGGACACGAAGACCGTCCTTCCCTCGACTTCGGCGTAGACCTGCACCGCGCCTCCCTCGCCACCGTACTTGGCGGCATTGACCATCGCTTCGCGCGCGGCCTGCATCTGTGCACCGATTCTCTCGTCGAGCGGGCAGTCGCCGACGACCACGACCTCGAGGGGGACACCGTGCTTGTCCTCCACCTCGGCGGCGTTGCGCTTCACCGCCTCGGCGAGCGTGGTGGGTTCGTCGTCCTCGTCCTTGCCGTTGCCCTCCGGCTTGTAGAGCCAGGCGCGCAGGTCGCGCTCCTGGGCCCGGGCCAGGCGACGCACCTCGCCCGCGTTGTCCGCGTTGCGCTGGATCAGGGTGAGGGTGTGCAGCACCGAGTCGTGGACATGGGCGGCGACCTCCGCGCGTTCCTGGGCCCGGATGCGCATCAGGCGCTCCTCGGAGAGGTCCTGTGTCATGCGCACGAGGTAGGGGCCTGCGAGGAGGGTGATGCCGACGAGGACCGCGAGGGCCGCCTGGAGCACCGAGCCGAGGTGGCTGCCGGAGCCCCGCAGGACGAAGATGCCCGAGGCCCCCGCCGTCACCAGGAGCACACCGGCCACGGCCCGCAGCAGCGTGACCGTGCGCCGGCGGCGGCCGACCTCCATCCAGCGGGCCCGGCGGGCGTTGTCCGCCTGCCGCCAGACCAGGGCGACGCCCGCACCGACCAGCACGGTCGGCCAGAGGTAGGCCCTGGCGCCGTTGGTCAGGTTCACATTGCCCACGAAGATCATGGCCACCACGACCATGAGGAGCAGGGCGACGATCTGGCCCTTGTCCGGTTTCCGGGTGACGAGTCTGCGCCGGCCGTCCGGCGAGGTCTCCGTCGTCACCAGGGAGGGCGGCTTCTGCGCGTCCACCCCGCCGACGCCCAGCGGTACGAAGAACCAGAACGCGGCGTACAGCAGCGCACCGAGACCGTCGGCCATGAACAGACCGACGAAGACGAGACGTACCCAGATCACGGGCAGCCCGAGGTGTCCCGCGAGCCCTCGCGCCACACCACCGAGCCAGCGTCCGTCGCTGCTGCGGTAGAGCTTGCGCGGCGGCCGCGGCTCGGCTACGGGCGCTGCTGCGGCTTCCGACATGCCACTGATGGTCACACGCCCGAAGTACCGGAGCATCAGGGTCGGCCCCGGAGACTCCCCTGATCTCCACGGGCCGGGACCGCCGAACGCTCCCCCGGCCTCCTTCGGGGGCCGATATCAGGGTCCGGCCAGGGTCGTACCGACTGCCGCCGCGGCGGCTCGCCCGTCACCATGGACCCATGACCGATCACCAGCACGCCGCGACGGATCCGGGACCCGTCTCCGCCCCGGGGGGAGCGGCCGACCCGCCACCGGAGCGGGCCGACGACAGCGGACGCCTCCGGCGCGACCGCCGGCACCAGATGCTCGGCGGGGTGTGCGCGGGGCTCGGCCGGCAGTGCGACATGGACCCGGTGATCTTCCGGATCACGCTCGCGGTCCTGTCCGCCACCGGCGGCATCGGCCTCATCTTCTACGGCTTCACCTGGCTCTTCGTCCCGTACGAGGACGACGAGGAGAACGAGATCCGCCGGCTGCTGACCGGCCGGGTCGACGGCCACACCCTGACGGCCGTGCTGTTCGCGCTGGTCGGCTGCGGCGTCTTCCTCACCATGCTGAGCAACGACGGGGTGCTGAGCTTCGCCGTCATACTGTCCCTGCTGCTCGCCGGCGCCGGGTACTGGTCACGGCGGCGCGGTGCGCCCAGCCCCGATCACATAGCCGCCCAGGCCGTGGCCGACGCCCCGCCGGAGCCCCAGGCACCGCCGGCCCCCTCCGCCTTCCCGTCGTGGTGGCGTGATCCCATCGTCAAGGACGGCACACACGTCGGGGGCACGGGCTATCTGTGGGGCCCCCAGGACTCCCGCGCCATGGACATCGCCGCCGCCGTCGACATCAGCCTCGACCCCCGCACCGGTACCCGCGGCACCGCGTACGCGCCGCTCCGCCGGCCGCCGACGCCGCGCGGCCCCCGCGGGACCGGCGGCTGGATCTTCCTGTTCGCCCTGCTCGCCGGAGGTCTCGGCACCAAACTGACGTGGGAGCAACACCCGCTCGGCACCAGCCTGCAGACCGGTCTCGCCTGCGCGCTCGCCGTCTTCGGCATCGGCGTGGCCGTCAGCGCGTTCCTCGGCCGCACCGGGGCGGGATCGATCATCCTGGCGGTCGTCACGGCGGGCCTGCTCGCCGGGTCGGCCGCCCTGCCCAAGGACATCGGCACCGAGTGGACGCACACGACCTGGGAGCCGGCCTCGGTCGCGCAGATACGCCCGGCCTACGACCTGGGCGCCGGGGAAGGCCTCCTGGACCTGTCGGCGATACGCGTCCCCGCGGACGGAACCGTCTCGACACGGGCCGATGTCGGCCTGGGCCGGATCCACGTGATCGTGCCCAGGGACGTGACCGTGAGGCTGAGCGTCGATGTGGGAGTGGGTGACATCCAGTTGCCGGGCGACAGGAGGAAGGACGTGGACGTGGCACCGGGCAAGCACAAGGAGGTGACCCTGGAGCCGCCGGCCGGCGTCAAGGAGGGGGGCACGCTCGACCTCGATCTCCAGGTCGGCGCGGGACAGGCGGAGGTGAGCCGTGCTACGTCATGAGTTCCAGCCGGGCAGGCTGGTGGCCGGCGCCTTCCTCACCCTCGCCGCGGTGATCTACGCCGGTGACGCGGGCGGCGCCTGGGAGACCCCCTGGTTCGTGGTGATCCCCGTGGTCACCGGCGGGCTCTGCCTGGCCGGCGCGGTGGGTTCCCTGACCGGCCTCATGCGCCGCCGCCGAGGCAGGTCGGTCCCCCGGAGGACCGACGCGGAGACGGCACCCTGAGCGGGCGCTACCGGTACTCCCCCTCCGCTGCCGCCGTCGCGCGCGCAGAGCGGCGTCCACGGACAGCAGCGGAGCGCCCGCCGGCACCAGCGGAATCCGGGCCATCAGATCATCAGATAGGGGAGGCTACAACCCTAGTAGCGCCCTCGGCCGCGTCGGTTCCTGATCAGGGCATCCAGTGACCAGAGGGGCGCGCCGGCCAGTACGAGGGGTACCCAGCACAACATGTACGGGAGGTCATTGCCGTAGTAGTACGGATCGGCGGCCCAGCTCACGGTCAGCCACAGGCTGAGGGAGATCAGCGCGCCGCCCAGGGCGGCCAGGCGGGTGAGCAGGCCGAGCAGGGTGCCGACCCCGACGGCCAACTCCCCCAGGGCGATGGCGTAACCGAATGCGACAGGACTCTCCAACGCCATGTCGACCAGTGCGGGAAGGGCGGAGGAATCGCGGACGCCGCGCATCATGTCGCCGATCGATCCGGCGCCGGCGTCCTTCATGAACGCGCTGTCCGTGAGTTTGTCGAGGCCGGCGTAGATGAAGGTGATGCCCAGGAAGATGCGCAGGGGCACGAGCGCGTAGCGGGTGGCGGTGTCCCGCCAGTCTCCGCCGCCGCCGGAGTGTGGGGAGTACGTGTCCGCGCGCATACCGTGAGTCATCGCTGTCCGCCGCCTCTCACTGCTGTGCCGGCACTCCTCAATAGACCATACGTACGACAAATGACGGCGGCTCAATCCTGAAGGCGGGGTTTTCTTCGGGGTGCGGTGCTTGTGGGTGGGGGTGTTGGTGGGGGTGCTCCGCGTTGGTGCGGGCCGGGGTGTTCGCGCGGCCCGGTGCTTGCGGAGTGCCGTCGCGCCCACCCGTGCCACCCCAGCGGCACGACTGCCCGCGGAAGCGGGTGTCCGTCTAGTCCGTCACGTCGATGGCGTAGCGGTTCGTCTCCACGCCCGCCGCCGTGACGACCTGTACCTCCACCCGTCCCGGTTCCACCTCCGCCGGCACGGGCACGGTCAGCAGCGCGTCCGTCGGGTTGTCGAAGCCCCCCGTCACCGGGACCAACGGCACGTGTACGTGCACCGGCCCCACCCGCACCACCATCCGCGACAACCGGTCCGCCCCCTGCGCCCCCACCGGCACGAACCCGGCCCCCCGGATCTCGATGTCGTCCCCGGTCCGGATCGGTGCGTCCAGATCTCCGGCCTCCCGCGCACGCACCACCGAGAGAATGACCGGACGGCCGCCCTCCGCGTACTTCCCCGCGAGATACGTCGCCGCCGACACCAGCACCACCACCGCGAGCCCCCACGGCAGATCCGGCAGCTGGTCCGGTCGCCGGGCCAGCCGCACCGCCGCGAACACCAGGGCGACGCCGCTGATCACGACGTACTGGATGTCGGCGAAGCTGCCCCGCCCCGAGTCGTCGGTCAGCAGGTCCGCCGCCCTGGGCCGGTACGCGCGTACCTTCTGCAGTCGCTGCCCCAGCACCCGCAGCCCGACCACCCGCCGCACCAGCACGGCGATACCGCACACCACGGCCAGCACGGTCACCACACCGGCACCGCGGGCGAGTTCCAGCCCGTCGAGCAGAGCGTCCCGCTCCCGGTGGCCGGAGGCGGCCGCGAGCCGCCCCACCAGAACGAGCACCGCGAACGCCAGGAACAGCACCCAGCACGCGGCCACCGCACGGGACGTGGAGAGCCGGTTGTCCTCCCCGATCACCGGCGCCAGCACACCCCCGCGCGCCCGGTGGAACCACGACGCGGCGGTCAGTGCCCCGGCCACCACCAGCGCGGCCAGCAACCCGGCGGTGCGCGCGGCGGTCCACCCCGCGCCGATCGCCGTGAGCGCCTGTCCCAGGAGCAGCAGCACGACGCCCGCCCACACCACACCCGCGGTCCGCCGCCACAGCCGCACCAGCCACGCCGCGCCCTCGGCCCGCCCCCGTTCGGCGACGACCTCCGCGGCCTGCGTCAGCTCCTCCGACACCCACTGCCGGGAGGCGGAGGCGGAGTGGGCCACCGCGGCCGGCACTCCCTGCCCGGCCGCGAACTCGTCCCGCTTCAGCAGGAACGCGGCGACCGCGCGCCGATGCCCCTCACGCACCCCGTGCGGACAGTCCCCGCAGGTGCAGCCGCCCCCGTGGGCGCCCATGTCGGGGCCGCCCTGCCTCGCCTCCTGCACCGCCACGCCCGAAGCCCGCCTTCCCCGCCGTCACAACCACGAATCGACCCACGATCACTGCCACCGTCCCCACGCAAGTCCCCGGTGACGACAGCGAATTGTGCCCTACCCCGCCCCCTCCCCGTCCGGCAGGCCCGGTCCGGACGAGTGAACTTCAGGGCACCGGGTTGACCTGCCGCCTACGTCAGCAGATCCGGCTCGCTCCGGCTGATGTCCTGCCACATCGGCTGGTAGTTGATCCACGCCACCAGGTCCCCGCCCAGCTGCTCCCGCGTCGCCACCGCCTGCCGGTGGTCGATGAGGACGGGCCGGCCCGCCGCCTTCGCGGTGAGCTGCACCTGGCAGGACCGCTCCATCGTCACGAACCACCAGGCCGCCGCGTCCACCGAGTCGCCCACGGTGAGCAGCCCGTGGTTGCGCAGCACCAGCGCCTTGTGAGAGCCGAGCACATCCGCGATCCGCCGCCCCTCCTCGGCGTCGACGGTGACGCCGCTGTAGGCGTCGTAGAGGGCGTGGTCCTCGTAGAAGGCGCAGCTCTCCTGGGTGATCGGGTCGAGCAGGTCGCCGAGGGCGGCGAGGGCGCGGCCGTGCACCGAGTGGCAATGGACGACGGCGACGACGTCGGGCCGGGCCGCGTGCACCTGGGCGTGCACGGTGAACGCGGCCTGGTTGACGTGGTGGCCGCCCTCGACGACCTGGCCGTCCCGGTTGGCGAGCACCAGGTCGCTCACGGTGACCTGCCGGAAGGACATCCCGAACGGGTTGACCCAGAAGCAGTCGCTGAACTCCGGGTCGCGTGCGGTGATGTGCCCGGAGACACCGTCCTCGAAGCCGAGCCGCCCGAAGAGCCGCAGCGCGCCCGCGAGCCGCTCCTTGCGGTGCCGGCGCTCGTCCTCGACCGACTCGTGCCGGGGCGGCATGGCGAAGCGCAGCTTGTCGGTGGGCAGCGGCAGGGGCGACGTGGGCCCGTGCATGAGTCCTCCCGCGGGGGGGTTGCGTACGGGGCGGAAGTTACCGGCGGGCAGCCCCGAACGACAGCTCTCTTCGATAAAGAAGCGCACGGGCCCCGCTGCTCCGTCCGGAGGACACCGCCGATACCCGACACAAGATGTCCGGTATCCCCGCCACACTCGGCCCATGCACACGAATTGGGCGGCCTTCACCGCCGCCGAACCGGACCTCGCGAAGACCGTGGAGGAACGCTTCGCCGCGTACACCCATCACGTCCTCGCGACCCTGCGCAAGGACGGCTCACCCCGCACCACCGGCCTGGAGGTCCGCTTTCTGGACGGAGAGCTCTGGTTCGGCATGATGCCGGACTCGCTCAAGGCACTCGATCTGCGCCGCGACCCGCGCTTCGCGCTCCAGGCGAACCCCGGCGACGGCACGGGCATGGGCGGCGGGGACGTCCGGATCGGCGGCCGGGCGGTCGAGATCGCCGACGACGACACCCGGGGCAGGTACGCCGAAGAGGTGGAACCGCCGGAGCCGTTCCACCTCTTCCGCACCGAACTGACGGAGGTCGTGAGGACCTGCGTCGAGGACGAGAAGTACCTGGTCGTCCAGGTCTGGAAGCCCGGAGAGCCGGTGCGCACTCTCAAGCGGACCTAGGTGACGGCGGGGACTACTCCCACTCGATGGTGCCCGGCGGCTTGGAGGTCACGTCGAGGACGACGCGGTTGACGTCCCGCACCTCGTTGGTGATCCGGGTCGAGATCTTGGCGAGGACGTCGTACGGCAGCCGGGACCAGTCGGCGGTCATGGCGTCCTCGCTGGAGACGGGGCGCAGCACGATCGGGTGGCCGTAGGTGCGGCCGTCGCCCTGGACACCCACCGACCGCACGTCCGCCAGCAGCACGACCGGGCACTGCCAGATGTCCCGGTCGAGACCGGCCGCGGTCAGCTCCTCACGGGCGATGGCGTCGGCCTCGCGGAGCAGGTCGAGCCGCTCCTTGGTGACCTCGCCGACGATGCGGATGCCGAGGCCGGGGCCGGGGAACGGCTGGCGGTGGACGATCTCGTCCGGCAGGCCGAGTTCCTGGCCGACCATCCGGACCTCGTCCTTGAACAGCTTGCGCAACGGCTCGATCAGCTGGAACTCGAGGTCCTCGGGCAGGCCGCCCACGTTGTGGTGGGACTTGATGTTGGCGGTGCCGGTGCCGCCGCCGGACTCGACGACGTCCGGGTAGAGCGTGCCCTGCACCAGGAACTCCACCGCCGGACCCGCGTCCGCGATGATCTCGGCCTGGGCCTGCTCGAAGACCCGGATGAACTCCCGGCCGATGATCTTCCGCTTCTCCTCGGGGTCGGAGACCCCCTTCAGAGCGGTGAGGAACCGCTCCTGGGCGTCCACGACCTTGAGCTGTACGCCGGTCGCGGCCACGAAGTCCTTCTCGACCTGCTCGGTCTCGCCCTTGCGCATCAGACCGTGGTCGACGTACACGCAGGTCAGCTGGGAGCCGATGGCCTTCTGGACGAGGGCGGCGGCGACGGCGGAGTCCACGCCGCCGGACAGACCGCAGATGGCGCGCCTGTCGCCGACCAGCTCGCGGATGGCGGCGACCTGCTCGTCGATGACGTTGCCGGTGGTCCAGTCCGGGGTGAGGCCCGCGCCCCGGTACAGGAAGTGCTCCAGCACCTGCTGCCCGTGCGTGGAGTGCATCACCTCGGGGTGGTACTGGACGCCGTAGAGCTTCTTCTCGTCGTTCTCGAACGCGGCGACCGGGACGACGTCCGTCGAGGCGGTGACGGTGAAGCCCTCGGGGGCGGCGGAGCAGGCGTCGCCGTGCGACATCCAGACGGCCTGCTCGTCCGGGGTGCCCTCGAAGAGGGTGGAGGAGTTCCTGGAGACGTGCAGGTCGGTACGGCCGTACTCGCGGGCGCCGGTGTTGTCCACCTGGCCGCCCAGGCTCTGGGCCATGAGCTGGAAGCCGTAGCACATGCCGAAGACGGGGACGCCGGCCTCGAAGAGCTCGCGGTCGAGACGGGGGGCGCCCTCCTCGTACACGGACGAGGGGCCGCCGGACAGGATGATCGCCGCCGGGTTCTTGGCGAGGATCTCCTCGACCGGCATGGTGCTCGGCACGATCTCGCTGTAGACCCGCGCCTCGCGGACGCGACGGGCGATGAGCTGGGCGTACTGCGCGCCGAAGTCGACGACCAGGACGGTGTCGGGCGCGTTGGCAGCGGGAGACGCTGATGACACGAGGTGCCTTCCGGCGGTGGGGCGGGAGTCTTGTGCCTCCCAATTCTACCGAGGTGGCGGCGGGGCACGTCCCGCCGCCGGAACCGGGCCCCGTCTCACCATGCGATCCGTGTTGGCCGGCCGCGGCCGGCCGGGCATACTTGCCCCATGCTCACGCACCCGACCTTCCTCTTTACCTATGGCGACCGGCCCGCCGGCTGCCATGGTCGTGCCGCTTGAGCAACTGACGAGCGACTTCCCAGGCGCCCCGGGCCGACAAGGTCCGGGGCGCCTGGCGTTTCCCTCCGGACCTTGCCGCTCCGGGGCACCGCGCCCACCCACCGAGGAGCCCCGACATGACCGCCACCACGACGGAGTCGACCGAGAAGACCGGCGCCCGCACCACCGAGGCCGCCGAGCTGATCACCGGCGCCCGCGAACGGATCGACGCGCTCGACGACCGCATCATCGGTCTGGTGCAGGAACGGATGGCCGTGTCGGCCGTCATCCAGAAGGAACGGATCGCCTCCGGCGGGCGGCGGGTGAACCTCTCCCGCGAGATGGAGGTCCTCGCGCACTACCGGGACGCCCTGGGCAAGCCGGGCACCACGCTCGCGATGACCCTGCTGGAGCTGTGCCGCGGCAGGATCTGAATCCGCGTTCGCGGTACGGACGAACGCGTGCCCCTCACCCGTACGGCGCGTGACCGGCACCGGAACCGCTTCGTTGGTACCGGTGTCCGCGCCGTCCAGGGGCGGGCCCGGGAGAACCACGCGTGGCTCGCCGGAGCGATGAGGCGTGCGGCTCCGCCGTACGCCGTGGGACCTCGCTCCGGACGAGTGACCGGACGGCAGGGGACAGCGGCCCGGTCACCCCGGAGAACGGCCGGTCCCGGGGACGCCCGGGACCGGCCGGCGGGAACCGTCCGAGACCGTGCCGGACGAACGGCGCGCGTCTCAGGTACGGGTCACGACGCCGCACTCCTCGTCGCGCCCGTCCGCCGTCAGCTCCTTGCTGCGGTCGTACGGATCGCGCGCCTCCCCGGACGACTCGGGAGCGGCGGTCCGCCGGTCGGCGAAGAACTGCGGACGGATCACGCCGTCACCCTCCCGGCAGTCGTCGTTGGCTATCTCGCTGTTGACGGCGGCGAGCCAGATGTGCCCCTCGCTGTTCTGGAACCTGGCCGGGTCCACGGCTTCCACCTCGACCGACCGGCGAACGACGGCCCGGGTCACCTCGTCACCGCCGCCGGCCCGGGCCACCGGGTACACGAAGGTGTAGTCGGCCTTGATCACGGCCCTCCCGGCCGTTCCGCTCACGGCCTCGACCGTCATACGGCCACGGACCCGCACGTCGCCCACGAGTTCGACCTCCTCGGGATCGAAGCGGGTGAACGTCCACACCGGGTCGTTCTTCACCGTGGGCTCGCGCAGCCCGGCGCGCAGTTCGGCGAGGTAGTCCTTCTCCAGCGGGTCCACGAGGTCCAGCGCCTTCTCCGGCCGGCCGCCCTTCAGCACCGCGGGATCGAGGTTGGAGGCGACCAGGAACTCCTTCGTCCCCTTCAGCGCGGCCTCGATCCGGGCGGCGGGGACTCCGTTGACGGCCTCGGCCTCGGGCAGCCGGACGGCATCCGCTCCCGCCTCCCACCGGGCGGCCGGGGATCCGGCGAACGGCCTCGCACGGGTGGGGACGTCCGCGGGGACGGCGGAGGGCGCGGTGCTGGGCCGGGCGGTCTCGGGGGCCAGCGGCGTGGCGTCGGCCGTCCGTGCCTCGTCCGCCGCGCCGGACCCCTCACCGAGGCCGCCGGGCAGCCAGGACAGCGCGGCGGACGGATTGACGGCGACCACGGCCAGCGCCGCGGCCACCACCACGCCGACCGCGCTCCAGATCCGGCGCCGTCGCGAGGTGCGGCCGTTCGTCTCCTGCCAGGCCGGACCCGTGCGCCACCCCTCGGGCCGGGCGGGCCGCACGGGCGTCCGCTTCCTGCCCCAGCGGCGCTTGCCGCCACCGGCCGCCCCGGCCTGCGCCTCGTCCATGGCCCGCAGCCGCTCGGTCACCATGCGCGCCCGCGCCGACGGCTCCTTGGGAGCGGAGGCACGGATGTCGCGCTCACTGTCCTGGACGAACTTCTCCCAGACGTCATCGGGGAGGGACGAGGACTCCGGTCCGAACTCTTCGGACGGCTGTTCGGCCACGGGGTCGCGGGCTTTCTCTCGATGGCGGTCGTAGGCGGCCGAGCGTACGCCACATGACGATCACCTCTCACTTGTGATCCACCTCACATAAAAATTCCGTGAAGGGCAGGACAACCATTCACCGGCCTTGTTGATCGAACTCACCGAATCCTCACGGATCACACCCGTGGCTCCCTCCGCGGAGGAGCCTCCCCTCTCGTACCGCACCCGAGCAGTACGCCGGACTCACCGAGGTCTTCATGAAGCTTCGCCGTGCCATGGCCGCAGCGGCCGCGACGGCCGTCATCGCGCCACTGGCCCTGCTCTCGGCTCCGGCAGCCTTCGCGACCGGCAGCGAGGAGACGCCGAGCACGTCGACGAGCACGTCCGTCGAGGACGAGGACCTCCCGGCGGAAGGCGAGAACCCGCCCGCCGAGGACGAGAACCCCCCGGCAGACGGCGAGAACCCGCCCGCCGAGGGCGAAAACCCTCCGGCGGAAGACGAGAACCCGCCCGCTGAAGACGAGAACCCCCCGGCAGACGGCGAGAACCCGCCCGCCCAGGACGAGAACCCTCCGGCGGACGGCGAGAATCCCCCGGCAGAGGACGAGAACCCGCCCGCCGAGGGCGAGAACCCTCCGGCGGAAGACGAGAACCCGCCCGCCGAGGACGAAAACCCCCCGGCGGAAGACGAGGACGACGTCGAGCTCTGCCTCGACGAGGAGGGCAACAGCACCGCCGAGCTCAGCGCCGACCTGCGCAGCGGTCTGTCGGGGCTGCCCGAGACGATCGTCGCCGGCAGCGGCTGGACGGCGTTCTCGTTCAACGTGTCCAATCGCAGCGACGACGAGATCAAGGACATCAAGCCGCTGATCGGCGTCGCGGCCCTCGGCTGGGACGAGGAGGACTACTCCGGCCAGATCACGGTCCAGGTCTTCGACAAGGCCACCGGGACGTGGAACACGCTCGCGGACGCCGCCGGTGAGGGCGGTACGTTCGCCGCGTTCTCGCTCGGTGCCGGTCAGTCGGTCTCGTACCAGCTGCGGCTGAGCGTCAGCGGCAAGGTGCCCGACGCGCTCGGCCTCACCGGCGGTTTCGCCGAGTACGCGGACGACGAGGGCTGCTGGATCGCCGACGACTCCAACGGCTGGATCTACTTCTTCGACATCCTGGCCGCCGGCTCCGACCCCGGTGAGCCGAACGACGCCAAGCCGCAGACCGGCGGCAAGGTCGAGCTCGACGAGGTGAAGGACGTCAAGGTCACCGGCAGCCTCGCCGAGACCGGTTCGAACTCCGCTCTGCCGATGATCGGCCTGGCCGGCGGTGCCGCCGTCGTGGCCGGTGCCGGTGCGGTGTTCGTGGTGCGCCGGCGCAAGGCCGGTTCGGAGGCGTAACACCGCCCGGCCGCACCGCGTGCGGCACCACCCAGGACAAGGGAAGAGGACCTGAGCTCGGAGGGGGGCACAGGTCCTCTTCCCTTTACTTCTTCGGCGGCACCGCCGGCATCCCCAGGAACGGCAGCCGCAGCGCGCCGAACGCCTCCGCCGGGACCGCCGGGGACTTCGGCTCGACCGGCTCCAGACGCCGGTACGCCTCCCCCTGCGCGGGACGCGGATCGGCCTCGCCCTTGTTGGGCCAGTACGACATCGCCCGCTCGGCCTGTGCCGTGATGGTCAGAGAGGGGTTGACGCCCAGGTTCGCCGAGACCGCCGCTCCGTCCACGACCGAGATGCCGGGGTGGCCGTAGAGGCGGTGGTACGGGTCGATCACGCCGGTGTCGCGGGAGCCGCCGATGGGGCAGCCGCCCAGGAAGTGGGCGGTCAGCGGCATCCCCGTCAGCTCGCCGACGTTGGAGCCGGCGAAGCCGTTGATCTCGGCCGCCAGCGCCGACGCGCCGTCCGTGGCCGCCTTGATCTGCTTGGGGTTGGGGGTGCCGTGGCCCTGCCGGGCGGTGAGCAGCCCGCGGCCGGCCCCGGACGGCTTGAGGTACGTCGTCAGGGAGTTGTCCAGCGACTGCATCACCAGCCCGATGATGGTCCGCTCCGACCAGCGCCGGTTGGACAGCGAACGCAGCAGCAGCCATGGGTGCCTCGCCGCGTTGCCCAGCCAGCCCAGCACCCGGGCCGCGCCCGAGCCGCCGCCCGCGTACGGCACCTGGAGGATCGACAGCCCGCCCATCGAGTTGGAGCCGCGGCCGTAGCGGACCGGCTCGATGTGGGTGTTCTCGTCCGGGTGGATCGACGACGTGATGGCCACACCGCGGGTGAAGTCGGCCTTCGGCGCGCCGGTGGCCCTGCGGTAACGGCGGTCGTCGGTCTGCGCGCCGACGAGGGCCTCGGAGTTGGTGCGGGTCAGCTCGCCCAGCCTGTCCGAGAGGTGCGGCAGTTGGCCGCCCGCCTTCATCCGGTGCAGCAGCGTCTGGGTGCCGTAGGTGCCGGCGGCCAGGACGACCCGGCGGGCGCGGAAGGTGCGCCCCTCGCCCTTGCGGCGGTCGTCGGTCGGGAGCGTGGCGACGGCGAACCCGCCCCGCGAGTCCTCCGTGACCGACACGGCCGTCGTCATGGGGTGCACGACCGCGCCCGCCTTCTCGGCGAGGTGGAGGTAGTTCTCGTTGAGGGTGTTCTTCGCGCCGTGCCGGCAGCCGGTCATGCACTCGCCGCACTCGGCACAGGCCCGCCGCGACGGCCCCGCCCCGCCGAAGTACGGGTCGGGCACCTCCTGCCCCGGCTTCGCCCTCACCTTCCCGTCGGCGTCCTCGCCGTCGCCGAAGAAGACGCCGACCGGCGCCATGTGGAAGCTGTCGCCCACGCCCATCCGCTCGGCCGCCGCCTTCAGGTGCACGTCCGACGGGGTCATCGTCGGGTTGAGCCGTACGCCGAGCATGCGCCTGGCCTGGTCGTAGTACGGACCCAGCTCCTCCCGCCAGTCGGTGATGTGCCCCCACTGCGGGTCCTCGAAGAACGGCTTCGGCGGTACGTAGAGAGTGTTGGCGTAGTTGAGCGAGCCGCCGCCGACGCCCGCGCCGGCCAGCACCATGACGTTGCCCAGCAGGTGGATGCGCTGGATGCCGTACATGCCGAGTCCCGGCGCCCAGAGGTAGTTCTTCAGGTCCCAGGAGTTCTTGGGCAGGGTGTCGCGGGTGAAGCGGCGGCCGGCCTCCAGGACGCCGACGGTGTATCCCTTCTCCGTCAGGCGGAGGGCGGACACGGAGCCGCCGAAGCCGGAGCCGACGACGAGGACGTCGTAGTCGTAAGCGTCCTGAGGCACAGGTGTCTCCTCTTTGAGTTCACGTGCGGGTGGTAGGTGGCTGGTCGCGCTCGCGCGGCGGAGCCGCACATCGATGCGGCCCCGCGCCTCTGGGGGTGGTCACCTGAACCGGAATGCCTTCATGAGGCGCAGACTGCGGCTCATGAAGGCCGCGTACTTCTCGTCGTCCATGCCCAGTGACGGGGCCATCGGGAGCAGGCGCTGGTGGGCGACCGTCTGGGCCTCGGTGTACTTGAGGATGCCCTCGGAGCCGTGCCGGCGGCCGAGGCCGGAGTCCTTCATACCGCCCATCGGCGACTGGACGCTGCCGTACGCGGACGCGTACCCCTCGTTGATGTTCACGGTGCCGGTGCGCAGCCGGGCGGCGATCTCGCGGCCGCGCCGGGCGTCCTTGGTCCAGACGGAGGAGTTCAGGCCGTACGGGGTGGAGTTGGCGCGTTCGACCGCCTCGTCGTCGGAGGAGAAGCGGTAGACGGAGACGACCGGGCCGAAGGTCTCCTCGGAGCAGACGCTCATCGGGGCCTCGACGCCGTCGAGGACGGTCGGCTCGTAGAAGTAGGGGCCGATGTCCGGGCGGGCCGTGCCGCCCGCGAGCACCTTGGCGCCCTTGGCGACGGCGTCGTCGACGTGCCGGGTGACGGCGTCCAGCTGGCGCTGCCCGACCAGCGAGCCCATGTCGGCGCCGTAGGCGAGGGACGTGCCGAGGCGGATCGCCTTGGTGCGGGCGGCGAAGCGCTCCAGGAAGGCGTCCGCGACCGACTCGTGGACGTACAGCCGCTCGACGGAGATGCACAGCTGGCCGGCGGAGGAGAAGCAGGCGCGGACGGCGCCCGCGGCGGCCTTGTCGAGGTCGGCGTCCTGAAGCACCAGCATGGCGTTCTTGCCGCCGAGTTCGAGGGAGACGCCGACCAGGCGGGCGGCGGCGCCCTGGGCGACCTCGCGGCCGGTGCGGGTGGAGCCGGTGAAGGAGACGTAGTCGGCGTGCCGGACCACCTCGGGGCCCACGACCGGACCCTCGCCGAGGACGACCTGGAAGACGTCGGCGGGCAGTCCGGCCTCGATCAGCAGGTCACGGGCCCACAGCGCGGTGAGGCAGGTCTCCGTGTCGGGCTTCATCACGACCGCGTTGCCCGCGACGAACGCCGGGAGCGCGTCGCCGACGGAGAGTTCGAGGGGGTAGTTCCAGGGTGCGATCTGGCCTATGACACCGCGCGGGTGGCGCAGTTCGGTGACCTTCGTGAGGACCGGCACGGCGCCCGCGTGCCGCTTGGGCCGCAGGTAGGCGGCGGCCCGGCGGCCGTAGTGACGGGCGGCGACGGCGACGGCCTGCACCTCCTCGTGGGCGTGCAGGCGGGCCTTGCCGGTCTCCAGCTGGATCAGGTCGAGCACCTCGGCCTGGCGCTCCAGCACCAGGTCGTGGAAGCGGAGCAGAACGGCGGCGCGCTCCCGTACCGGGATCCGCGCCCAGACGGCCTGGGCGGCGCGGGCCGCTTCGAAGGCCTTCTCGACGTCCTCGGGCGTCGACTCGGGCAGGTCGGCCAGCTTCTCGCCGGTGAACGGCGTGTGGCTGGCGGTCCGGCCGGAGCCGGCCACGCCCTTGGTGAGCTGGGCGACCAGCTCCGGCGTGACCACGTCGGCGGCGGTGCGGGCCCCCGCCGGCGCGGGGGCGAGGGGATTGGTGCCGGTCGTTTCCCGGGTCTGCGCGTCCGTCATGAGCCGCAGGGTATGCCCGGGGGAACACTTTGTGTACCCGTCGGTAACAGATTCACCCACCGCTCACACATCGCCAGTGAACGCTGGCAACAAAGCCCCTGATCAGGGCGTTGGCGGACATCGGCGCGTTCAGAGCTTGCGGATGTCCCACGAGTCGATGACCGTACGGGCGATCTCCCGGCCCTCCTCGGCGAAGTAGCCCTTGCCCGGGTACACGATCCAGAGCCGGTACATGTCGCCGTCCTTGTTCCGGTAGTACATGACCCGCACCTCGCGCACCAGCGCCGGATCGGTCGTCGTCGTGTAGACGATGGTGTTGGTGGCCGCCTCACGGTCCTTGTACGTGGTCTCGCGCGGCTTGCCCTTCGGGGCCGGGGTGTCGGCGATGCCCCAGCCGTACTCGCCGTCCCTGAGCTCTTCCCAGTGGGCGAACGCCCGTTCCGAGGCCGAGGCCTCGATCTCGCCGTTCTTGTCCTCGGCCTTGATGTCGCGGTTGACCTCGACCCGCACCAGTCCGCTCGGATCGGTGAAGGAGGCGATGGTCCCGTCCGAGTCCTCGGCCTGCTCGTCCGCCACGAAGTCCTCCGGCACCGCGACGGCGGCGCCCACCCGCTCCGGGAGACCGTGCCGCTTCCAGCCGTCCGGCAGCGGTCCCGCGAACGGGTCGGCGATCACCAGGTAGGCGGCCACCGCTCCCGCGACGAGCGCCGCGCCCAGCCCCGTCAGCGTCCTGCGGCCGATCCGGATGCCCTTGCCGCCGGATTCCCCGGCGGGGAGCCGGACGACCTGCGTGGGCCGCGGGGCGGGCGGGTGCGCGGCCGTCTCCAGTGCGGCACGGACCTGGGCGGCGTTCGGACGGCGCGCCGGGTCCTTCTGCAGCAGTCCGGTGATGACCTCGGCCAGCGGGCCCTGCGCGGAGGCGGGCGGCGCCGGCGTGGCGTTGAGGACCGACTGGAGGGTGGCGGGGGTGTTGCTGCGGCGGAACGGCGAGACGCCCTCCG
The DNA here is from genome assembly GCF_042749965.1 of Streptomyces sp. NPDC059454. NCBI lineage: Bacteria > Bacillati > Actinomycetota > Actinomycetes > Kitasatosporales > Streptomycetaceae > Streptomyces > Streptomyces sp. NPDC059454. The sequence goes on from NZ_JBHYVC010000002.1 coordinate 176,252, forward strand.
TCGCCGCGTACAGCACCACACCGAGCGACCACAGGTCGGAGGCGGGGCCGGGGCGCTGGCCCAGCACCCGTTCCGGGGCGATGTACTCGGGCGAGCCGACGAAGCCGCCGGTGTCGGTCAGATTGGTCTCGCCCTCGATCTGGGCGATGCCGAAGTCGGTGAGGACGACCCGGTCGTACCGGCCGAGCAGCACGTTGTCCGGTTTGACGTCCCGGTGCAGGATGCCCGCCGCGTGCGCGGCCTCCAGCGCGCCGAGCACCTCCAGGCCGATCCTGGCCGCCTCGCGCGCGGAGAGGGTGCCCTCCTCCTGCAGTACGGCGCCCAGCGAACGGCCCTGGACCAGCTCCATCACGATCCACGGCCGGCCGTCGACCACCGCGACGTCATGGACGTCGACCACCGCGGGATGGTCGAGCCGGGCGGCGGCACGGGCCTCGCGGCGCATCCGCTCGGAGGCGTTGGAGCGTTCGCGTTCGGGAAGGTGGTCCGGGACCCGGGGCTCCTTGACGGCGACCTCGCGGTCCACGGTCTCGTCCTTGGCCCGCCACACCGTGCCCATGCCGCCGTGTCCGAGCTTGGCGAGCAGCCGGTAACGGCCGGCGATCAGCCGACCGGCGCCCGGCTCGTTCTGCGTTTGCGTCCGTGTCTGCGCCTGCGCCTGCGCCTGCGCCTGCGGCGGAACCACCTCGGTCGGTGCCGCGTACGGGTTGCCGGGGTGCGGCACGGCCGTGGGCGGGTTCGGGACCGGCGGCTGCAGACCAAAGCTGGTTGGCTCGTCGGCCCCGTGGCGGGCTCCCCCGTTGCTGCTCATGGTTCATCCATATCGCGCCAAGCCCTCACGTATCCACTGCGGACGCCGACCGGTCACAGACCCGTGACCCTCGTGGGGACTTATCTCCCGTTTACGGGGTTATGCGGCCGGATCGAGGAGTCGGTGGGCGTGGGCGAGGCAGAGGGACTCGGCGACCCGGAGGGCAAGGGGCTCGCGGGTGTCTCCGGCGCCGTACTCGTCGGCGCGCCGCCCCCACCGCCGTCCCCGTCCTGCAGGAGCAGCGCCGCCGCGGACACCCCCGCTCCCGCCATGGCGGCGACCGCCAGGGCGGCGACGAGCACACCCCTCGTGGGCTGCCGCCGGACCGGACGCGCCTCGGGACTCCCGCCCGCTTCCTCCCGCCGCACCGGGGGCCGTCGGCGGGGCGCGTCCCGGTCCGGGAGCAGCGGGCCGGGCGGTGCCGACTCCGGCGTACGGCCCGTCTTTCGGAACGCCCGCAGCATCCGTTCGGCCCGGTCCGCGTCCAGTCGGCGGTCGGGGTCGCGCTCCAGCAGGCCGCGCACCACGGGAAGAATCGGTCCTGCTTCGGCGGGCGGCCGTATCTCGTCGACCACGACCGCGTGCAGGACCCCGCCCAGGGAGTCCCGCCGGAACGGCGACTCGCCGCTGAGCGCCGTGCACAGCAGCGCGCCCAGCGACCACAGGTCGGACTCCGGTCCCGTCCTGGCACCGGACATCCGCTCGGGGGCGGTGTACTCGGGCGAGCCGACGAAGGAGCCGGTCTCGGTGAGCGTGGTGGAGCCCGACACCCGGGCGATGCCGAAGTCGGTGAGGACGACCCGGCCGGTGCCGTTCTCCAGCAGGACGTTGGCGGGTTTGAGGTCGCGGTGCAGCACACCGGCCGCGTGGGCGGCGCGCAGCGCGCCGAGCAGGTCGACGCCGATCCGCGCGGCCTCCGCGGCGTCGACCGGGCCCTGCTCGGCGACGCGGTCGGCGAGGGACGGCCCGTCGATCAGTTCCAGGACGATGTACGGGCGTTCGTCGTCCTCGACGACGTCGTGGACGACGATGATGTGCGGGTGGCTCAACTGGGCCAGGGCACGTGCCTCGCGCAGGGTGCGGTCCCGCTGCCGCCGGGCGTCCGCCGCGGAGAGCGTCTCGTCGAGGGGGAGTTCCTTGACGGCGACACCCCGTCCGAGCAGTTGGTCGGTGGCCCGCCAGACCACACCCATGCCGCCGCGCCCGAGCCTCGCCTCCAAACGGTAACGACCGGCGATGACACGGCCGTTGGTCCTGGCGGTCGCGTTCTCGGCGTCCCCGTCGGTCCCCATGGGCCCATCATGCCCCACCGGATGTGTGCCCTCCGGTACGGCGATTCGGCCAAGCGACGGGCATCCCCGCCCGCCGCGGGTGTCAGGGCTCGCGCCACCCCTTCAGCACCGTCTCGAACTGTGCGCTGGTCGTGGCCCAGTCCTCGGCCGGCCCGGACATGTAGATCGCGTACTCGATCCCGTCGCGCGAGAGGTACATCTGGTCCACCGCCCGGCGCGGCCCCGGGAAGCCGGGGTCCTTGGCCAGCGCGGTCCAGGTGAACTCCAGCCGGGCGCTCTTACGGTCCCGGTAGACGCGGCGGTCCAGACCGGTCCGCTGGTAGCCGGCCAGGCGCTGCCCTATCTGCCGGTCCAGATCCCTCAGGTGTTCGTACGGATCGTCGAAGTCGGGCGAGTCGTCGATGGCGATGCGGATGTAGTGCTTGCCGCCGTCGGGCGTGTAGTCGACCTGCCGGGTCTCCTCGTCGAAGAGCACGCGTTCCCAGTCGTCGCCGGGCAGGACGATGCTGAAGCCCCAGGGGTCGCTGCGGCGCACCCAGCCCTCCGGGAGGTTTCCCCGCGACTCGGTCCGCCCCGTCTCCGTGGGGCCGGGCGTGGTGGTCGGGGAGGGGCCGGTCGTGGTACCACCGCGCTCCCCCTGCTGGAGCATCACCGCGGTTCCCCCGCCGATGATCGCCGCCAGGACGACGACCAGGGCGATCACCCGCCCGCGCACCCGCCGACGGGGTGCGCCGGCGGCGGGCGGGTACGGCTGCCGAACGGCCGTGGGACCGCCTTGCCGGTGCTGCGGGACCGCCTCCGGCGCGGTCTCGTACGGCAGTGGCGCATGGGCGTCGACGGCCCGGGTCGGCACGTACTCCTGCGCGGCATGCGGACGGCGTCCCTCGGCCGCCTCGGCGAGCATCTGCTCGGCCTGGGCCGCGTCGGGGCGAGTGGCCGGATCCTTGCGCAGAAGAGCGCTGATGACGGGCCCGAGGGGGCCGGCGTGCCGTGGTTCCTCGACCTCCTCCTCGACGACCGCCTGCATGGTGGTCAGCGGTGAGGTGCGGCGGAACGGTGACCTGCCCTCCACCGCCGTGTACAGCGTCGCGCCGAGCGCCCACAGGTCGGAGGAGGGGCCCGGGTCGTGGCCGCGGACCCGTTCGGGCGCGAGGTAGTCGACCGAGCCGACGACCTCTCCGGTGCGGGTGATGGCCGCGTCGCCGTCGATCTGCGCGATGCCGAAGTCGGTGAGCAGCACCCGGCCGTCCCGGCCGAGGAGGACGTTGCCCGGCTTGACGTCACGGTGCAGTACGCCGGCGGTGTGCGCGGCGCGCAGGGCGCGCAGCACCCACAGGCCGATGCGCGCGGCCTCGCGGGGCTCGACGCGTTCCTGTTCCTTCACCGCGTCGGCCAGCGAGTGACCCTCGACCAGCTCCATCACGATCCACGGCCGGCCGTCGTGCTCCAGTACGTCGTGCACGGTGACGACGGCGGAGTGGTTGATCCGCGCGGCCGCCCGCGCCTCCGCGCGGGTGCGTGCCAGCAGCATGGTCCGCTCGCTGTCGGAGACGTAGAGCGCCGCGGTCAGTTCCTTGATGGCGACGGCCCGGTGCAGCACCTCGTCGTGGGCGCGCCACACCCGGCCCATGCCACCGCTCCCGATGGATTCGCCGAGCCGGTAGCGGCCCGCGACGAGCGAGCCCTGCATCTGATTCACGTTGCCCCGCAATGGTCTTGACAGGGTCAGCGTAAATACCCCGGCCCGCCCTGGGAACCGACCACGTGCCATGGAGACCGCACTGTGACAGTTCTCGCTGTATGGGGCGTCAGGCAACCAAAACCCCTGCGAACGCGTTGAGTCGGTGGTTCAGCCGGTGAACCGGTAGGTCGCCGCCGCCTGCTCGTAGAGCCGTGTCACCTCGTCCCGTTCGGCCTCCGGTCCGCGTACCTGCACCACGTGGTAACGGCCGTCGATCAGCGCCGCGAGGTTGCGGACGTACAGCTCGCCGCCGTCGCCGGTCCAGGTGAACTGGCCCTCGGCCATGGTCCGTCCGCCCACCTCGATGGTCTTCAGACCGGTGGAGGTGGCCCAGCTGGAGTCGCGGTAGGGCTGCAGCTCGCGCTCGTCGTCCCGCTGGTAGGCCATGGGGTCACCGCCGTACGTCTCCGCGCTGTCCCGGCCCGGTACGACGATGAGCTCGAAGTCGCCGCTCGCGTAGACGACCTGACCGCTGCCGTTCTTCGCGGTGCGCTGCCAGCCCTCGGCGACGGCGATCCGGAAGCCCTCCGGGTCCTTGGCCAGGGTGAAGCCGTCGGCGATCTCGGGGCCGGTGGTCTGCGTCTCGGCGGAGGCGGCCGACTCCTCGGGTCCGTCCTTGGAAGTGTCCTCTGGGTTCGGCGGGTTCTTCCCGTCTCCCGGCTCCCCGCCGGTGTCCGGCGGGCTCGGTGCGGGGCTCACCTCACCGGCGGCTCCGGTGCGGTCGGCCGAACCCGCGGCGTCCTCACCGGACTTCGGCATGAACAGCATGGCGTACGTGATCGCCGCCGCCATGGCGAGCAGCACCAGCAGAAGCAGGGTGCGGCCGAGCCGGCGCGGGGAACCCGCTTCCTGTTTGGCCCGCTTGTGCCGCCCGTGGTGCGCGGGGAGCCCGGCACGGCGCCTGCGCACCAGCTCGCCCCGGCGCCGTATGACGGGCAGCCGGCTGGCGTCCACGGGCGGCGCCGCTATGACGTGCACACCCGCCTCGGGCTCGGGCGCCGACCGCACCAGCGAACGCAGCCAGCCGCGCAGCTCCTCGAAATCAAGACGCTCAGTGGGATCCTGACGCAGCAGCGACTCCACGACCGGCCGCAGCGGCCCGCACTCCTCGGCGAACGCGGGCGGCTCGGCGCACACCATCTGCACCAGCTCGGCCGTCGACTCCTCCGGGTAGGGGGCGTGTCCCTGTACGGCCCGGAACAGCAGGGAGCCCAGCGCCCAGAGGTCGGTGGCGGGGCCGATCGGGGCGGCCAGCTGCCAGTTCTCGTGCACGGGCCCGGCCTGCTCGGGCGCCCACCGCTCGGTCACGGGGCCGACGACGGCCATGCGCGCCTGCCGCGCCCGCTCGGCGGCCAGCGCGGTGGTCGGGCCGCGGCGCGCGGGGGCGTGTGCCACGAGGTCGTCCCAGCGTGCGGGCGGGGCGGCGCCGGCCGCCGGTTCGAGAGCCTTGGGGGCTTCGGGTGTTCCGGGGACGATGCGTCCGCTGCCCGTGCGGGGCGTGGCTCCGTGCCGGCCGGTGGCGCCCACACCGTAGGGGTCGGCTATCTGCCCCGGCGGGACCGCGGCGGCCACCGTGCCCGCGCCCTCGTTCCCCGGCCGGGAGACATACGGCGGCCGCGCGGGGTCGTCGCCGTGCTGCGGGGCGGAGGCCGGGCCGCCGTCCTCGGGGGCGGGCCGGGCGCCGGGCAGGGCGGCACGGCCGTTCTGCTGGGCCTCCTGCACACGGGCGGCGGCACGGGTGCCCGCCCGGTACGCGGCGATCGCCCCCGCGCGGGCCGCCCGCACGTCGCCCGCGCTGTCGAGGGCCTTGGGGGCCGCCGCGGGCGAGAGACCGCCCGCCGTGTCCGCCCCGCCGCCGGACATCCGGCCGGCCCGTGCCTCGATGGCGGCCCGGCGCGCGGCATCGGGGTCGGGGTCGGCGGTGAATCCGGGCGGCCAGGACGGGCCGCGCCCGGCATCCGGTGTTCCCGCGGGTGTCACCGGGCCGAGGGCCTCCAGCGCCCCCGCCGCGGGGCCCGGCTCCTCGTCGTCCAAAGGGGGCACCGGGTCGTACCCGCACAGTGCTTCCTCCGCCGCGCCGACCGCGAGACCGGTGAGCATCACCCGGCCGTCGTCGCAGACGAGCACCGTGCGCGCGGTGATGTTGCGGTGCACCCAGCCGTGGGAGTGCAGTACCCGCAGTGCGGTCAGGACGTCGGAGGCGACCTCCGCCGCCCGGTACGGGGACAGCGGTTTCTCGGCGAGCAGGGCGGCGAGCGGACGCGCGGACACGAGTTCGCTGACGATCCACAGCGAACCGCCCTCCGCGAACACGTCGAAGACCTGGTCCAGGCGCGGGTGGTCGGGGATGGCGGCCGCCGCCTGCGCGGCCTCGACCGCACGCCGCACGACCGGGTCGGCGGGCCGCCGCGTGCTCCCGCGCGCGGAACCGGGACCGCCACGCCGCGCACCCCCGTCGCGGGCGGTGAAACCGTCGGGCAGTCCTTCCGCGTCCAGCACCTCGGCCTCGACGACCTCCGGCAACGGAACCTGCCTGACCAGGACCTCCTGCCCGCTGTAGGTGTCGAAGGCGCGGGTCTCGGTCAGTTCGTACTCGTCGGAGGGCGGCAGCGGCAGGCGGTAGCGGTCGGCGAGAACCCGTCCCGCGTAGTCGTCCACGTTGCCTCCCCCGGCACTATGGTCGGTCGGTTCCGTTCGCCCGGCGGGCCGTTCCGGCTGCGTACGGTCCGCAGGGATTCACGATACGTGCCGGAGGCAACCCGCAGAGAGGGGATGCCACATCTGACTCCCCATTCCGCGGGCCGGTCATGCTCAGGACTTCGGCCGGAACGTCTTCGTCAGCGTCCGCCAGGTGTCCTTGCGCTGATCGCTGCCCCAGTCGGCGGCCTCGGCCGTGTACATCAGCCCGTACCCGAGCCGGTCGTTGACGACGGCCCCCCGGTCGATGGACCGGTACTTCGTCCCGCTCTCCACGTAGGTGAACTCCCAGTCGGCCGTGTTCCAGCCTCGGTAGTCCACCGACTTGATGCTGATCCGCTGGTACTGGGAACGCACCATGGCGCGTTCCTGGTTCTTCCAGTCCGCGACCGGGTCGTCCTTCGGCGTGGTCGTCCAGCCGATGAGCAGCTTCTGCCCGTCGGGGCCGGTGAACCGGTCCCCGGCGGCACCCGTGGACCGGAACTTCCATCCCTCGGGCAGCCCGATCGAGTACCCCTGGTTCCCGTTGTACGTCTGCGCCGCCGACGTACCGCCGCCGTCCTCTTTCTCTTCCTCTTTCTCGTTCTCGGCCTCGTCCTCGGCCGATCCGCCGGCGCCGGTGCCCGCGGTGGCGGTCGCCGAACCCGCTCCCGGGCCCGCCGATTCGGTCGCCGTGCCGTCCGTGCGGGTGCCGTCGCCTTCGTCGCCCTTGGTGTCGGCACTCGGGGTCCCGCTGGCGACGGTCCCGCCGCCGCTGCCGTTGGCCCCCTTGTCGCCCTCACCGTCGCCGAGCGTGAGGGCCAGCACGGTGCCGAGCACGGCGAGCACCACGACCACCGCGATGATGATCAGCGTCCGTCGCGGCACCACGTCGGTGAGCGGCGCCCGCGGCACGGTCCTCGCCGGCAGGTCCGGCGGCGTCATCACCGGCCAGCCCGAACTACGGCCACCGGCGGCCGGCCTCTGCTGCGCGATCCCCCGCGCACCCGCACCGGACGCCTGGGCCGGCTTCGCGGCGGGCTTCGCGGCCGGGGCGGAGGGCGATGCCGCGCCGGGCCGCGTCCCGGAGGTACCCGCCGGCGTGCTCCTGGTCCCCGCGGCCGGTTCGGCGGCCGAAGCGGCTCCGCCACTGCCGGTCTTGGCGCGGGCCGCCGCGGCGGCACCGGCCGAGCCGGCCGCCACCGCCGCCTTCCGCACGGAACGCAACGCGCCCCGCAGCTTCTCCCCGGCTTCCTCGCCGCGCTTGCCTCCGGCGCCCGGCTGCTCGGGCAGCGGCACGACCTTCGTCGCGTCCGCCGGTTCCCCGGCCTCCTTGGGCGCGGGCGCGTTGATGACCGCGTTCAGCATGGCCCGGGCGCCGCGGTCGTCGAGTCGCTGGGCGGGGTCCTTGGTGAGCAGCCCGTAGATGACGTCCTTGAGCGGTCCCGCGTTCTTCGGCTCCTCGAGCGGCTCGGTCATCACCGCCGTGAGCGTCGCGATCGCGGACCCCTTGTCGTACGGCGGAGTGCCCTCCACCGCCGCGTACAGCAGCCCGCCGAGCGACCACAGGTCGGCCGCCGGCCCCGGCTTGTGCCCGCGGGCCCGCTCCGGGGAGATGTAGGAGGGGGCGCCGACCAGCATGCCGGTCGAGGTGATGGACGGGTCGCCCTCGACCTGGGCGATGCCGAAGTCCGTGAGCACGACCCGGCCGTCCTCGGCGATCAGCACGTTCGACGGCTTCACGTCACGGTGCAGGATGCCCTCGCGGTGCGCGGAGCGCAGGACGTCCAGGATGGCGAGGCCGACCTCCGCCGCGCGCTGCGGCTCCAGCAGGCCGTCCTCCCGGATGGCCTCGGCGAGCGACTTGCCCTCGACGAGTTCCATCACGATCCAGGGCCGGTCGTCCTCCTCGACCACGTCGAAGACGGTCACGGCGCTGTTGTTGCGGATCCGGGCGATCGCCTTGGCCTCGCGCAGGGTCCGGGTGATCAGCCGCCGCTTCTCCTCCTCGTCGATGTTCGTCGGGAAGCGGAGCTCCTTGACGGCGACGGTCCGCCCCAGGGTCTCGTCCTGGGCCCGCCACACGGTGCCCATGCCGCCGCGGCCGAGCACATCTCCCAGCCGGTACCGCCCGGCGAGGAGACGTGCGCTCTTGTCCTGACGGGATGTCCCCGCCCGCTCCGCCTCCGACATGCGTCCCCTCATGCAACCCGCCCTGACAGAGCCTTCATTGTCCCTCACCCGACAAGTGGTCGACGCCCAGGGTGCCTCTGGCCGCACACCGGGCCCGGCGCGCACGGCACCCGGGTGACGGACACCCTCCCCCCGACCTGCATGACGGGCCTCCGCCACGGGAGGAGCCGGGATGCCGCCGCTTCGGACACCACTGGCCGTTCCGGTGTCCCTGGCCCTGCTCGCCCTGGCCCCGACCGCCTCCTCCGCCCCGGCCGTCCCGCCTACGGACTCACTCCTTCCGCTGCTGGTCACACGGGGTGGCGCCCCCGCCGCGGCCCTGCTGGCACCGGAGGAGACGGGCCCTCGCCATGCCGACGCCGGCCCGGGTATCGAGCGTGCCGACCACTTCCGCGCCGGCAGCATCACGAAGACGTTGGTCGCCACGGTCGCCCTGCAACTGGCCGACGAAGGCCGGCTGTCCCTGTCCGACACCGTGGAGGAGCATCCGCCCGGTCTGGTGCGGAGAGCGGGCAACGACGGCCGCGCGCCGACCCTGCGCTCCCTGCTCACCCACACCAGCGGCCTCCACGACTTCTCCGCGGACACGCGAGGCACCGTGCCGGTCCCCCTCCTCAGGCCGTACGCATCGCGCTCACCCACCCCCCGGCCGACCCCGGCCGCTTCTCCTGCTCGAACACCAACTACGTCCTGCTCGGCCTGGTCGTCGAACAGGTCACCGGCCGCTCGTACGCCACCGAGGCCGAGCGCCGCATCATCGCTCCGCTGCCCCCTGACGGGCACCTCCTTCCCCGGCTCCCGGACTTCTCCGCCCTCACCGCACGGCCGCTCCTACGCGGCCGACGGCACCGACGTCACCCGGCTCGACCCGCGGGTGGCCGGCGCCGCGGGCGAGTCGGTGACCACACTCGCCGGCCTGGACCGCTTCCACGAGGCCCTGCTCGGCGGTGGACTGCTGCCCCCGCGCCGGCTGCGCGAGATGCTCGGCACCCGCACCGCACACGGCTCGTACGGCATGGGCCTGTGTCCGGTGAGGCTTCCGTGCGGCACCACGGTGTGGGGGCACAACGGGCGCATCTCCGGCAGCTACGTGCGCACCGCGGCCACCGCCGACGGCCGGCATGTCCTCACCTTCCGGGTGAACACGGACGCGATGGCGGACAGCGGTCCCGAACCCGCGGTGCTCGCGGCCGATTTCTGCCCTCGCACCTCCTAAAACGGCCGGGTTCCGAACGAAGATCCCGGTTCCAGTCACCCGTTCGAGTGATTTGCTCCAGGTCCGGCCCGCGGCGCGACTACAACGGCACGATGTCCGGTGCCCCCAGCCGTGCCGCGTCCGCCGTCAGGTCGTCGGGCTGCCGCTGCGACTCCCGTTCGGCCTCCACCCGCTTCTCGTAGTGCCGCACCTCGCGCTCGATCTGGTCCTTGTCCCAGCCCAGCACCGGTGCCAACAGCTCGGCCGCCTCACGGGCACTGCGCGTCCCCCGGTCGAACGTCTCGATCGAGATGCGGGTGCGCCGGGTCAGCACGTCGTCCAGATGCCGTGCGCCCTCGTGCGAGGCGGCATAGGTGATCTCGGCACGCAGATAGTCGTCGGCCGCCTGGAGCGGCTCGCCCAGCGAGGGGTCCGAGGCGATGAGGTCCAGGACCTCCTCCGCCAACGCGCCGTACCGGTGCAGCAGGTGCTCCACCCGCGCCGTGTGCAGTCCGGTGCGCGCGGCTGTGCGCGCACGCGCGTTCCACAGCGCGTGGTAGCCCTCGGCGCCGACCAGCGGCGTGTCCTCGGTGACGCAGTCGGCGACGCGGACGTCGAGTCCGTGCACCGCCGCGTCCACCGCGTCCTTGGCCATGACCCGGTACGTCGTGTACTTGCCGCCCGCCACCACGACGAGGCCGGGCACGGGATGCGCCACGGTGTGCTCGCGGGACAGCTTGCTCGTGGCGTCCGACTCGCCCGCGAGCAACGGCCGCAGACCGGCGTACACGCCCTCCACGTCGTCCCGCGTCAGCGGTACCGCGAGCACCGAGTTCACGTGTTCCAGCAGGTAGTCGATGTCCGCGCTGGACGCGGCCGGATGCGCCTTGTCGAGGTCCCAGTCGGTGTCCGTGGTGCCCACGATCCAGTGCCGTCCCCAGGGTATGACGAACAGCACGGACTTCTCGGTGCGCAGGATGAGCCCGGACGTGGAGTGGATGCGGTCCTTGGGGACGACCAGGTGGATGCCCTTCGAGGCCCGCACGTGGAACTGGCCGCGTTCGCCGACCATCGCCTGCGTGTCGTCGGTCCACACCCCGGTGGCGTTGACGACCTGCTTGGCGCGCACCTCGTACTCATCACCGCCCTCGACGTCCTGCACCCGGGCGCCCACGACGCGCTCGCCCTCGCGCAGGAACCCCGTGACCCGCGCACGGTTGGCGGTCTTCGCACCGTACGCCGCGGCCGTGCGCACCAGCGTCGCCACGAACCGGGCGTCGTCCATCTGGGCGTCGTAGTACTGCAGGGCTCCGACCAGGGCGTCCTTCTTCAAGCAGGGGGCCACGCGCAGTGCGTGACGGCGGGTCAGGTGACGGTGCGCGGGCAGGCCGCGCCCGTGTCCCCGGGCCATCGCCATGGTGTCGTACAGCGCGACGCCCGCTCCGGCGTAGAGCCGCTCCCAGCCCTTGTGCTGCAGCGGGTACAGGAACGGCACCGGGCGCACCAGATGCGGAGCGAGCCTTTCCAGCAGGAGACCGCGCTCCTTCAGCGCCTCCCGTACGAGCACGAAGTCGAGCATCTCCAGATAGCGCAGGCCACCGTGGATCAGCTTGCTGGACCGGCTGGACGTACCCGACGCCCAGTCACGCGCCTCGACCAGGCCCGTGGACAGACCGCGCGTCGCGGCGTCGAGCGCCGTACCCGCACCGACCACGCCACCGCCCACCACCAGCACGTCCAGTTCGTGCTCGGCCATGGACGCGAGTGACTCGGCGCGCTGCGCCGGCCCCAGTGTCGCTGTCCTCACCGCTGCCTCCCGCTCATCGGTCGCATCGGCCGCACCCGTCGGGCGAAGCCCGGTTCCCCACCCTCATGCCCAAATTCTGACCGGCTTGCCCGACTTCAGCCACCACGGGCCTCCAGCCTGTGGACAACCCCGCGGAACGACTCACCGAAACTCAGCCGACCAATCCCGCATATCGGTCATATTTACTCCTAGTCTGACATTGCGCTCGCCTGCCCGGTTCACAGGGCTTGCGCACCTGTCGCACTCCGGTTATTGGGAAGGACGGCCCACGCCATGCCCGCAGATCTCGCCGTCATCGGACTCGGCCCGTACGGCCTGCCCCTGGCCCAGGCCGCCGTCGCCGCCGGCATCCCCGCCATCGGCTACCGGACCGGTCCCGAGGAGGGCTCCCTCAGCGCCGCCGAACAGCGCCGCATGCTCGCGCAGGGTTTCCGAACGACCACCAACGCCGCCGAACTCGGCCGGGTGCGCACCGCGGTCATCTGCGCGCCGACACCGCGCGGCGCGGACGGCGGGCTGGACCTGGGCCAGGTGGAGACGGCCGCCCGCACCCTCGCCGCGCGGCTGCGCCCCCACACCACGGTGATCCTCGAGTCCCCCGTGCCCCCGGGGACGACGGAGGGGCCCCTGCTGCGCCTGCTCGAGTCGGTGTCGGGTCTGCGCGCGGGACACGACTTCCACCTCGCCTACTCCCCCAGCCGGGTCGACCCCGGCAACCGCGACCACACCCCCGCCAACACCCCGAAGGTCATCGGCGGCCTCACCCCCGCCTGCACCGAGTCGGCCGCCGCCTTCTACGGACGCATCACCGACAAGGTCGTACGCGCACGCGGCCTGCGCGAGGCGGAGACCGTGCAGCTCCTGGAGACCAACTTCCGGCACGTCAACATCGCCCTCGTCAACGAGATGGCCACCCTCTGTCACGACCTGGGCATCGACCTGTGGGACGTCCTGCGCTGCGCGGAGACCAAACCCTTCGGCTTCCAGGCGTTCCGCCCCGGCCCCGGCGTGGGCGGCCACGCCGCCCCCCAGGACCTGACCGCCCACGCGGGCCGCACCCTGCGCATGGCGGAACTCGCCCAGGAGGTCAACGGCCGCATGCCGCGCTACGTCGTGCAGCGCGCCGCCGCCCTCCTCAACGAGCACGGCAAGTCCGCGCGCGGCGCGCGCGTGCTGCTCCTCGGCGTCACCTACAAGCCCGACCTCGCCGACCGGCAGGGCTCCCCGGCCCAGGAGATCGCGGTCCGGCTGATGGAACTGGGCGCCTCCATCAGCTACCACGACCCGCACGTACCGTCCTGGAACGTCCTCGACCGGCCCGTCCCCCGCGCGGACTCCCTCTACGAGGCCGCCGCCGACGCCGACCTGACGATCCTGCTCCAGCAGCACCGCACGTACGACCTCCAGGGCCTGTCGGTGAAGGCCCAGCTGATGCTGGACACGCGGGGGGCCACTCCTACGGGGGCGGCGCACCGGTTGTGAGAGGGGGCGCGCGGAGAGCCGCCGTGCCACGGGGGTTGGTGGTGGGCGGGATGCCGCACGGGTACGGTAGAAAACAGGTGGAGCCCACCGCAGAGGGCACTGCGGCAGGCTCCTGAATGGTGAACCGAGTGTCCACCCCTAATTCTCGTAGGGGTGGCCGCTCACCATCCGTGAATCCACAAGATGCACCTCCTCCGGAACTTCACCATCCGCAGACGGATCCGGTCCCAGGCGGTGGGCTTGCGGTGACGGCCCATGGCGCGCCCCCTTCCACGATGCCGCCATCAGCCCGGTAGGCGGTCCGTCCGGAATTCGGGCCGGGCCCCGAGGGCCGGGGTCCGGGGTCCGGAAACGATCTCCTTGGAAGGGGACGCCCCAGAGAACTGGGTCGCCGGGCACAGACAGTACCGACCGGATTCGCCCCGCCGACAAGGATTCGTCCCGAAGACAACCGCGCACCCCTGAGCGCCACGCGCGCCCCACTCGGACATGCGAAAGGGGCTGGTCACCTCACCAGGTGACCAGCCCCTCAGTGCCGTATCAAAGCCCGCGCCGGCCCTACCGCCGGTGCTGCGAGTCCGCCACCGTCACCTCGACGCGCTGGAACTCCTTCAGCTCGCTGTAGCCGGTCGTGGCCATGGCGCGGCGCAGGGCGCCGAAGAGGTTCATCGAGCCGTCGGGGGTGTGGGAGGGGCCGGTGAGGATCTCCTCCAGCGTGCCCACCGTGCCGAGGTCGACCTTCTGGCCGCGCGGCAGCTCCTCGTTGACGGCCTCCATGCCCCAGTGGTTGCCCCGGCCCGGACCGTCGGTCGCGCGGGCCAGCGGGGAGCCCATCATCACGGAGTCCGCGCCGCAGGCGATCGCCTTGGCCAGGTCGCCGGACCAGCCGACACCGCCGTCCGCGATCACGTGCACGTACCGTCCGCCGGACTCGTCCATGTAGTCGCGGCGGGCGGCGGCCACGTCGGCGACCGCGGTGGCCATGGGCACCTGGATGCCCAGCACGTTGCGCGTGGTGTGCGCGGCGCCGCCACCGAAGCCGACCAGCACACCGGCCGCACCGGTGCGCATGAGGTGCAGGGCGGCCGTGTAGGTGGCGCAGCCGCCGACGATCACCGGGACGTCGAGCTCGTAGATGAACTGCTTCAGGTTCAGCGGCTCGTGCGCGCCGGACACGTGCTCCGCCGAGACCGTCGTACCACGGATGACGAAGATGTCCACGCCCGCGTCGACGACGGCCTTGGAGAACTGGACGGTGCGCTGCGGGGAGAGCGCGGCGGCGGTGACCACGCCCGAGTCGCGCACCTCCTTGATGCGCTGCCCGATCAGCTCCTCCTTGATGGGAGCGGCGTAGATCTCCTGGAGGCGGCGGGTGGCCGCCTCTGCGGGCAGGCCGACGATCTCGTCCAGCAGCGGCTGCGGGTCCTCGTGGCGCGTCCACAGGCCCTCGAGGTTCAGCACGCCGAGGCCGCCGAGCTCTCCGATGCGGATCGCGGTGGCCGGGGAGACGACCGAGTCCATGGGAGCGGCCAGGAACGGCAGCTCGAAGCGGTAGGCGTCGATCTGCCAGGCGATCGAGACCTCCTTCGGGTCCCGCGTACGGCGGCTGGGGACGACGGCGATGTCGTCGAAGGCGTACGCCCGGCGGCCGCGCTTGCCGCGCCCGATCTCGATCTCAGTCACGTCTGTGGCCTTTCCCTGATGCGTTGCAGCGCCTTCCAGTATCCCCGACGGACACGCCGAGGGCGGTCCCGGAGGTGTCCGGGACCGCCCAGGAAGGCCCTCTGACTACTTGCGGCTGTAGTTCGGCGCCTCGACCGTCATCTGGATGTCGTGCGGGTGGCTCTCCTTGAGGCCCGCGGAGGTGATCCGCACGAACCGGCCGTTGTCCTGCAGCTCGGGCACGGTGCGGCCGCCGACGTAGAACATCGACTGGCGCAGGCCGCCGACCAGCTGGTGGACGACGGAGGAGAGCGGACCGCGGTAGGGCACCTGGCCCTCGATGCCCTCGGGGACCAGCTGCTCGTCGGAGGCGACGCCCTCCTGGAAGTAACGGTCCTTGGAGAACGACTTGCGGTCGCCGCGGGTCTGCATGGCACCGAGCGAGCCCATGCCGCGGTACGACTTGAACTGCTTACCGTTGATGAACAGCAGCTCGCCCGGGGACTCCTCGCAGCCCGCGAGCAGCGATCCCAGCATCACCGTGTCGGCGCCCGCGACGAGGGCCTTGGCGATGTCGCCGGAGTACTGCAGACCGCCGTCGCCGATGACCGGGATGCCGGCCTCCTTGGCGGCGAGCGACGCCTCGTAGATGGCCGTGACCTGCGGGACGCCGATGCCGGCGACGACGCGGGTGGTGCAGATGGAGCCGGGGCCGACACCGACCTTGATGCCGTCCACGCCGGCG
Source organism: Streptomyces sp. NPDC059454 (assembly GCF_042749965.1). Taxonomy (NCBI): domain Bacteria; kingdom Bacillati; phylum Actinomycetota; class Actinomycetes; order Kitasatosporales; family Streptomycetaceae; genus Streptomyces; species Streptomyces sp. NPDC059454. The sequence goes on from NZ_JBHYVC010000002.1 coordinate 191,856, forward strand.
TCGATGAGGGCCTGGGCGCCGTCGCGGGTGGCGATGTTGCCGCCGATGACGTCGACGCCGGAGGAGTTCGACTTGATCTTGGCGACCATGTCGCCGACCAGGCGGGAGTGGCCGTGCGCGGTGTCGACGACGATGAAGTCGACGCCCGCCTCGATCAGCGCCTGGGCGCGCTCGAAGGCGTCGCCGGCGACGCCCACCGCGGCGCCGACCAGCAGCCGGCCCTCGGCGTCCTTGGCGGCGTTGGGGTACTTCTCGGCCTTGACGAAGTCCTTGACCGTGATCAGGCCCTTGAGGACGCCGTGGTCGTCGACCAGCGGAAGCTTCTCGATCTTGTGGCGGCGCAGCAGCTCCATGGCCTCCGCGCCGGAGATGCCGACCTTGCCGGTGACCAGCGGCATCGGCGTCATGACCTCGCGCACCTGCCGGGAGCGGTCGGTCTCGAAGGCCATGTCGCGGTTGGTGACGATACCGAGCAGCTTCTTGTTGCCGTCGGTGACCGGGACGCCGCTGATGCGGAACTTGGCGCACAGCGCGTCGGCCTCGCCGAGGGTGGCGTCCGGGTGGATGGTGATCGGGTCGGCCACCATGCCCGACTCCGAGCGCTTGACCAGGTCGACCTGGTTGGCCTGGTCCTCGATGGACAGGTTGCGGTGCAGGACGCCGACGCCGCCCTGGCGGGCCATCGCGATCGCCATGCGCGACTCGGTGACCTTGTCCATGGCGGCGGACAGCAGCGGGATGTTGACCCGCACGTTCTTGGAGACGTACGAGGCGGTGTCGATCGCGTCGGGCGCCATGTCCGACGCGCCCGGCAGCAGCAGCACGTCGTCGTAGGTCAGCCCGAGTGTCGCGAATTTACCGGGCACTCCGTCGACGTTGGCAGTCATGACACCTTCCCCAAATGGCCTTGCTCGGTGCGGATGTCCATGCTAACGGGAAGCGGGGGTGTCACATTCCACGGTTTCGCAGGACTCCCGGCTTCGTACGTTCGCACGGGAACGGCTGATCGTCCGTTCACGCGCCAAAGGGGCTGCGCGGCGGCGGCGGTTACTGCTCCGCCAGGGCACGCAGCCGGCTCAGCGCGCGGTGCTGGGCCACCCGGACGGCGCCGGGTGACATTCCCAACATCTGTCCGGTCTCCTCCGCAGTGAGCCCCACGGCGATGCGCAGCAGGATCAGCTCGCGCTGGTTCTCGGGCAGACTGGCCAGCAGCTTCTTGGCCCATTCGGCGTCGCTGCTGAGCAGGGCGCGCTCCTCCGGGCCGAGGGAGTCGTCGGGGCGCTCGGGCATCTCGTCGGAGGGCACGGCGGTCGAGCCGGGGTGGCGCATCGCCGCGCGCTGGAGGTCGGCGACCTTGTGGGAGGCGATGGCGAAGATGAACGCCTCGAAGGGCCGGCCGGTGTCCTTGTAGCGGGGCAGCGCGAGCAGCACCGCGACGCAGACCTCCTGGGCGAGGTCCTCGACGAAGTGCCGGGCATCGCCGGGCAGCCGCGACAGACGGGTGCGGCAGTAGCGCAGCGCCAGGGGGTGGACATGGGCGAGCAGATCGTGCGTGGCCTGCTCGTCCCCGTCGACCGCGCGATGGACGAGCGCACCGATCGCCCCTTGGGCAGTGCCCGCCTCGTCGTCGCGCATCGGTCCATGGTGCCCTGCGGACGTCCGGTCCGCGGCACCGTGTCCCTGGTTGTGCACCGAAGCGTTATGAGCAGGTGCGCCGGAACTCATCCCTTGCGCCCTCCTCTTCCGCTCGACCGACTCGTCCCCGAGGAACTCCACACCTCAAGGATGCGGCATCCGCGGCGAAACGAGCAGCGTGCGTCCGACGGCTGCCGCCGATGCGCTGGTGGACGGGGTTTTCCGTACCTTGGGCGTGGCGGACGACCAAGGCTTCCGTGCCCCGGACGCGGCGGACGACGGGATTGCCCGCACCCCGGGCACGGCGGATCCGCCGACTGCGCCGGCCAGGCGTGCTCCGGGGTCGGCTTGTCGGCGTGCTCCGGGGCCCACTCGCCGGCTCCGGAGCCTGCCCTGCGGCTCGGTCCGGGTCTCCGGGTCCGTGGGGCCGGTGGTACGTCGTACGGAGCCACGGGTTTCACGCCCACCGGCGGCACGCCCACCGGAGCCACGGACTTTCCGGGCGCCGACAGCACACCATGCGAGGCCACGAACCTCGGGCCCACCGGGGGCACACCCCGCGGAGCCACAACCCGCGCACCCGTCGGAAGCACACCTCGCGGAGCAGCGAGCTCCACGCCCGCTTGAACCACGCCCCACCGGGTCGCGGAACCCCGTGGTCGGTGAGCCCCGCACCCTCGGTCGGCGAGCTCCGCTCGGGCCCGGCGCAGGGGCCAGCCGTCCTCGACCACGCAGCGTGCCAGGCGCAGCCGTCCGGTCTCGGCCAGGGTGCATTACGGTGGGGCACGAGGGTCTTTCGGTCAGGTGTAGACGTCGCAATCCACACCGAACCGGAAGGCCCTCACCTGTTCAAGATCCCTCAGCCGAGACCTGGCTCACCCGTCCACAACCTTCCGGGACAGAACACCTAGCGCACCAGGCCCCACCGGAAGCCGAGCGCCACCGCGTGGGCCCGGTCCGACGCGCCGAGCTTCTTGAAGAGCCGCCGCGCGTGCGTCTTGACGGTGTCCTCGGAGAGGAACAGCTCGCGGCCGATCTCGGCGTTGGAGCGGCCGTGGCTCATGCCTTCGAGGACCTGGATCTCCCGCGCGGTGAGCGTGGGCGCCGCACCCATCTCGGCGGAGCGCAGTCGGCGCGGGGCGAGCCGCCAGGTCGGGTCGGCGAGCGCCTGCGTGACCGTCGCCCGCAGCTCCGCGCGGGAGGCGTCCTTGTGCAGATAGCCCCGCGCACCGGCGGCCACCGCGAGCGCCACCCCGTCGAGGTCCTCGGCGACCGTGAGCATGATGATGCGCGCTCCGGGGTCGGCGGACAGCAGCCGCCGGACCGTCTCGACGCCGCCCAGACCGGGCATGCGTACGTCCATCAGAATCAGGTCCGAACGGTCGGCTCCCCAGCGGCGGAGGACTTCCTCGCCGTTGGCAGCCGTCGTCACGCGCTCGACGCCGGGCACGGTCGCAACCGCGCGGCGGAGCGCCTCTCGGGCAAGCGGGGAGTCGTCGCAGACGAGGACGGAAGTCATGGCCGCCCTCCGCAGCTGATGCGCGTCACCTTGAGCCTCCAGGCTGGTACGAAATCGTCACCTGTGCGGTCGACCGTCTCGGACGTCCGTCCGAGCGCTTGTTCCTTCAACCGCCTCGCACTCTCAACGACGGTCACTCGAAAGAGTTACGGGGCCGTCTGCCACCTTCGGCACTCTACGTGAGGAGACGGACACAGCGGAGGTATGCGCGACGGACCCCCGAACTTTCACCACAACCCGTGCCCCATTCAGCCCATTTTCTTCCCCTTTGATGGTGTCCGGTACTAGATTCGCAATGAGTCATATTTTCATCTCCTTGGATCGTAGTTGTACGGTCGTGGACACCGGATCCGCCCAGAACGGCTACAAGGGGTCACGCAATGGCAGATTTCTCCCGCCTTCCCGGACCGAACGCGGACCTGTGGGACTGGCAGCTCCTGGCCGCCTGCCGCGGAGTGGACAGCTCGCTCTTCTTCCACCCGGAGGGCGAGCGCGGTGCGGCTCGAAGCGCTCGCGAGAACTCGGCCAAAGAGGTCTGCATGAGGTGCCCGGTGCGCGCCGAGTGCGCCGCCCACGCGCTGGCGGTACGCGAGCCGTACGGCGTGTGGGGCGGACTGACCGAGGACGAGCGCGAAGAGCTGATGGGGCGGGCACGCAACCGGCTGGTGTCGGCGTCGACCGTCGGCGGGCACGCCGCTCCGAACAACTGAGGGAACGTTTCTCCAGAAGCACGGGGCACGCATGCGTGCCCTTGTTTTTGTCCCTGGAGGTGATCAACCGCTTCTCGCGCGGCGCCCTTGCGCCCGGAGCCCCTTTACCGGGCAGCCGCTCCGGCCAGCTTCTCCAGCGTCGCGGTGACCGCCGGCACCTGGGCGAGGTCCGGAAGGGTGAGCGCGACGATCTCCCGGCGCACGGCGGGCTCCAGCGCCACGGTGCGCACGCCCCGGGGCCGTACCGACTCGATGGCCAGCTGGGGCAGCACCGCCACCCCGAGCCCGGCGCCGACCAGTCCGGCGACGGCCGGATAGTCGTCGGTCGCGAAGTCGATGCGCGGGGTGAAGCCGGCCGTCTCGCACACCTCGACCAACTGGCTCCGGCAGCGCGGGCAGCCGGCGATCCACGGCTCGTCGGCGAGTTCGCCTATGGCGACCGACCCCGCGCGGGCGAGCCGGTGCCGTTCGGGCACGAGCCCCACCAGCCGGTCCGACAGCAGCGGCCGTACGACGAGGTCGTCCCACTCCTCGGCGCCCGCCGCCCCCTCGTACCGGAAGGCGAGGGCCACGTCGCAGTCGCCCTCGCGCAGCATCTCCACGGAGCGGGGCGGTTCGGCCTCCTCCAGGGAGACCCTGGTGCCGGGGTGGGCGGCACGCAGGGCGGCGAGGGCCGTGGGGACGAGCGTGGAGCTGCCGCTGGGGAAGGAGACGAGCCGGACCCGGCCCGCGCGGAGCCCGGCGATGGCGGCGACCTCCTCCTCGGCGGCGGTCAGTCCGGCGATGATCCCGGCCGCGTGCCGCACCAGCGCCTCTCCGGCCTGCGTCAGGCGCATCTCGCGGCCGCTGCGTATGAGCAGGGGTGTGCCGACGGACGCCTCCAGGGCCTTCATCTGCTGACTGACGGCGGGCTGGGTGCAGCCCAGCTCGCGGGCCGCCGCGGAGAAGGAACCGGTGGTGGCCACGGCGCGCAGCACGCGGAGATGACGGGCTTCGATCACACCTCAAGGATAAGCCGACCTTTGACACGGCGTCGGATAATGCGTCGACGCTTTGATGCCCATCGCTTACCGTGCGACTCATGAAGCTTCTGTCTGTGAACCTGGGGCGCCCCAGGGCCGTGCCGTACACGGACCACCGCGAAGGCGTGACCGGTATCGACAAGCAGCCCGTGGACGGGCCGGTGCGGGTGGCCGCGCCGGGGCCGAAGGGAATCGGCGCGAGCGGTCTGGCCGGGGACGCCGTGTGCGAGACGCGGCATCACGGCGGGGACGACCAGGCGGTGTACGCCGTGGCCCGCGAGGACCTCGACGCATGGGAGCGCACGCTGGGGCGCCCGCTGACGAACGGGATGTTCGGCGAGAACCTCACCACCGAGGGCATCGACGTGTCCGGCGCCCTGATCGGTGAGCGCTGGGCCGTCGGTCCTGAGGTGGTGCTGGAGGTCACCTCCGGGCGCATCCCCTGCCGCACCTTCCAGGGCCATCTGGGTGAGAAGGGCTGGGTGAAGCGGTTCACGGAGCGGGGCGCGCCGGGTGCGTACTTCCGGGTGATCAGGCCCGGCGAGATACGCGCGGGTGACGCCGTACGGATCGTGCACCGGCCGGAGCACGACGTGACGGTCGCACTGCAGTTCCGCGCGGTGACGACCGAACGGGCGCTGCTGCCCCGGCTGCTGGCGGCCGGCGGGGCGCTGCATCCGGAGGCGCTGGCGACGGCGCGGACGTACGTGGAGAAGTACGGGACGGAGTCGACGGCCTGACCGTATGTCCATGGGATGACACGAAGCGGACGGCTCCACTCCGGGTAACTACTCTTGCGCCATGACAACGGCTCTGATTACGGGATCGACGGCTGGGATCGGTGCCGCGTTCGCGCGGCGGCTGGCGGCCGACGGACATGATCTGGTGCTGGTCGCCCGCGACACCGGCCGGCTGCGCGAACAGGCGACCGAGCTGCACGACCGCCACGGCATCGAGGCGGAGGTGCTGACCGCCGACCTGGCTCAGGACAAGGGCATCGAGGCGGTGGCCGACCGCCTCGGCGACCGCAAGAACCCCGTCGACCTGCTGGTCAACAACGCCGGCTTCGGCCACAGGGGCCGCTACCTCGATGTCCCCATGGCCGACGAGCTGAGGATGCTCAAGGTGCACTGCGAGGCGGTGCTCCGGCTGACGTCGGCGGCGGTGGAGACGATGCGCGAGCGCGGGCGCGGGGGTGTCGTGAACGTCGCCTCGACCGCCGCGTTCGTGCCGCGCGGGACGTACGGGGCGTCCAAGGCGTGGGTCGTGCAGTTCACCCAGGGCGCGGCGCAGGATCTGGCGGGTCACGGCGTACGCCTGATGGCGCTGTGCCCCGGCTTCGTGCGTACCGAGTTCCACGAACGGGCCGGGATGGGCACGGACAACATCCCGAACTGGATGTGGCTGGACGCGGACAAGGTCGCCGCGGCAGCGCTCGCGGACCTGGCCCGGGGCAAGTCGCTGTCGATCCCCGATCCGCGCTACAAGGCGCTGATGGGGGCGGCGAAGCTGGTCCCGCGCGGGCTGCTGGGCGGGATCTCGTCGCGGACGGGACGGAAGTACGGACCCCGGTAGCGGCCGCCCGGCGGGCACGCGGGCACGCGGGCACACGGTCACGACGGGCACACGGTCACGACGGGCACACGGTCACGACGGGCACGCGGGCACGACGGGACGGATCCCGCTCCCCGGGAGAAAATAGGTGCTGACAGACCAACCGGACCCAGGGGGACCGGAGGCGGGCGTCATGACCTTGGTACAGCTCATCGACTGCCGGACCAGTCGGTTCGAGGAGATGGACCGGCTCATGGTCCAGTGGGCCGAGCAGACCGGGGGGAAGCGGACGGCGACGCACGCCGTGGTCGGCAAGGACCGCGCGGACACGTCGCACGTCGTCGGGATCGTGGAGTTCCCGTCGTACGAGGAGGCGATGCGGAACTCCAGGCTGCCGGAGACCGACCGGATCTTCCGGGAGATGGTGGCCCTGTGTGACGGCATGCCGACGTTCACGGACCTGGACGTGGTGCGCGACGCGCGGCTGAACACGGACTCCGCGCGGCGCTTCTTCGAGGTGGTCGCCACCGGGGACGACCTGTCCCCGATGACGGGCCTGGTCGAGGAGCACTACCACGACCACGATCCGGCCAACGAGCAGGACGTCATCGGCCTCGACCACTTCCGGCGCGAGATGGACGTGTGGCGCGGCGGCTTCGACTTCTCGATCCGGATCGAGGACCAGCTCGCGCAGGGGGACCGGGTGTGCACCCGGTGGAGCTGGGAGGGCACCCACAAGGGCGACTTCCTCGGCATCCCGGCCACGGGGAAGAAGATCGCCATGACGGGGACGACCATCTTCCGCTTCGGCGGCAACGGGAAGATCGTCGAGGGCTGGTGGCAGTACGACCGGCTGGGGCTGATGGTGCGGCTGGGGGCGCTGGAGCCGACGGACCTCTGAGCCGCTCAGCGCTTGGGAGCCCGGTCGGCCGGCCCGGGCGGCGATGGTGCGTGCACCAGGGACTCGGTGTGCGGTGTGTCCGCCTCCAGGTCATGGCCTTTCGCCACCACCGCCGGGACGCCGCCCCGCCGAGGGGCGTTCCATGCCAGAGGCCCTCACCGGCGGTGAGGGCCTCGTGGTGCGGCGTGGGAGGGCGGCGATGCCGTCGCGCTAGGACAGCGGCGGCTGCCACTCGACGTAGCCCCAGCCGCTCACGGCGGCGATCAGCCACAGCAGCAGCACCAGGGAGATCCGGAGCTCCAGGTAGCGGCCCGCCTTGACGTTCAGCCCCGATCGGTCGAGCCGGAAGTCCCAGGCGGGCGTCTCCCGCACAGGGCCGTCGCAGGTCGCGCACCCGTCGGTGCCGTCTGCGTCCCGCTTCTTCGTGGCCATGTCCCACACCGTCCTCTCATCGTGTCCCACCCGGACCCTATAACTCTACCTAGGTCATACACAAGCTAGGTAGAGTTGCAGGAGGACATGAGGCGCTCGACCATTTCGCCGGAGGCAACATAAGTCATGGACAAGGTAGGTAGAGTTAGAGATATGAGTGGATTCCGAATGACCAAGCAGACCGAGCTGGTCCTCAGGGAGCTGCTCCGGAACCCGACGCGGGCCCAGTACGGGCTGGCAATCGGTCAGGCGGTGGAACTGCAGAGCGGGACCATCCAGCCCATCCTGGCCAGGCTCGAACGAGCGGGGATACTGGAGAGCTTCTGGGAGGACCCCGACGAGCACGTCGCAAGCACTCCACCCCGGCCCCGACGCCGTTACTACCGGTTCACCACGGACGGCGCGGAGCAGGCGCGCGTGGCCCTGGCCCTGGCCCTGGCCCGCACCAGCAGAAGCAGGCCGGTGAAGCCCGGCACGGCCGCCCCCACTCCCGCCACGGACTGATCGGACTGCACATCGATGGTCACCGCTCTCGCCACCGCCGTCCTGTTCGTCTCGGCGGCCCTGCTCCTGGCCCTCGCCCTGCTGATAGCAGTGCGCGGCAGGAAGTCGACAGCACAAGCGATCAAACTGCTGCCCGAACCGCTTGACGCGTTCCTGGGCCGGGTGGGCAGGCGACTCGTGTCCCTGTGGCGGACGAGCCCCGAAGGAAGGCAGCACGAGGGGCGGACCGCGGCCGTCCCCAGGGACACCCGGGTGGGCGTCAGGCTGCGCTTCATCGGCGCTCTCCTCCCCGCCAGCGAGAAATGGCGGCTCGAGGAGACGATGAATCACCGCAACGAGCTACGGAAGCAAGGCGGACGCCTGCCCCGGTTCTACTACCTGATCAGTTTCGCGGGAGCGTGCATGATGCGCTGGGAAGCATGGGCGGACCCCAAGCGACAGGTCGACTGAGACCGGACGGCAGCGCGAGGAGAGAGCGGCCCACCGGGCCCCCACGGTCGTGGGGGCCCTTCGCGTTGCCGCACGGACTCGGAACAGCACGGACCCGGAACAGCACGGACCCGGAACAGCACGGATTCGGAGCATCATGTCCATGTCATTCAGCTATTGGCTGATGGACATGGGCATAATGGCAAAAGCAGATCGGCATAGGCGTTCCGTGCATAGCGGAGAAGGTACCGGGTACGCGCACGACGGAAGGAGCGGCGATGACACCCCTTGTTGATCCCAGCCTCAACAGGCGAAAGCTGCGTATCGCGCTGCGCAGGGCCCGGGAGGACGCCGGCCTCACCCAGCGCGAGGCCGCGGAGCACGTGGAGTGGTCCCTGTCCAAATTGGTCCGGGTGGAGAACGGCGCGGTGAGCATCTCCGTGACCGACCTGCGCGCCCTGGCCCAGGTCTACGGCATCACCGACCCCGCGCTGGTCGAGGAACTGGAGACCGCGGCCCGCGGAAGCAAGGGGCCCAGCTGGTGGTCCAGCTTCCATGATGTCGTCAATCCGCAGTTCGCCCAGTACCTGGGCTACGAGACCGCAGCCGTCAGCCTGACCACGTACCACCCGATCGTGGTGCCGGGCCATCTGCAGACCCGCGGCTACGCGGAGGCGCTGCTGCGCCCTCGCGCCCTCGCCCCCGAACGGCTCGAGCGCGTGGTGAGCCTCAGGATGAAGCGCCAGGAGCGGATGTTCGGGGGCGACGGCCCCCGGGAGACGCTGTTCTTCCTCGACGAGGCCGCCGTCCGGCGCCGGGTCGGCGGCGACGCGGTGATGGCCGAGCAGCTCCAGCAGCTGCTGGACTTCGCGGACCGGCCCGACGTCACCCTGCGCGTCCTGCCCTTCGAGGCGGGCGCCCACTACAGCACCCTCGGCAGCTTCGTCCTGCTCGGCTTCACCGACGACGAGGACCTGCTGTACCTGGAGTACGCCACCGGCAGCATGACCGGGGGTGAGAACCCCGAGCTGCTGGAGCGCTACCAGGAGTGCCTGGAGCAGATCTCGCACCTGGCCCTCGATGCGTCGGAGTCACTCGGTCTGATCGGCCGCGTCAAGCAGGACCTGGACAGAGCCTAGCCGGGCCCGGCTCCGCGGAACCGACATGAGCAGGGGGAGGATCGAGGTGACGAGAGCAGCATGGCGGCGCCTGCGGGAGCTGCTCGTTTCCGGAAGAGGGCAAGACCGTACGGGCTCGGCCGACGAGTCCGCGGAAGAAGCCGAAGGGACACCCGGCCTGACGGGGGAACCCGGCCCCGCGCACCCCGCCCCCGTTCCGTCGGGGTCCGTGGAGCGGATCGTCGGTTGCTTCGCCGCGCTCGCCGTGCTCTTCGTATCGAGCGCGACGATCGTCGCGCTCACCATGGTCAACGGCTCTTGGGACGCCTCGCGGAAGACCGTCGCCTGGCTCGTGGTCAGCCTGGCGATCGCCATACTCGCCGCTGCGCTCGCCTGGCGGGTCGGGAAGGCCTGGCAGCGCCGGAGAAAGGGCCCTATCGGGGCGAACCCGCCCGCGGAACGTACGGAAGACGATCAGAACTCGGTGGGGAAGCCGTGACGGAGTAACGTCCGCACCACAGGCCCGCACTCACCGAGACGGCGAGCAGCACGGCCACCCACAGCACTCGCTTCGCCGGCAGGCTCTCCACCATGAGGGACGCGGCGGCCGCGGTACTCGTGGCGACCGCCCCGACGGCGAGCAGGAAGAGCGCGGGGGGCGCGACGCCGACGGAGCGGGATCGGCCTTCGCCCCCGAGCCTCCGCGTTGCAGACTTCCCGATGTCCATAACAGCCCCACACTTTCTGCCGTCCGCCCGAAAGGATGTCATGCGTCCCTTGGTTCTCCGCGTGCGACAGCACTGAGGAAGCCCGTCCAGGCGAGGGCGGTGAAGCGCAGCACGGTCGCGGCAGGTCGCTTCGAGTCACGCGTAAGGACATGCCTCGCGAGCACGGCCACTTCCACACACTCCGACTCGTTGCCGCAGGCACTGCTTCTACGCCATAAGGGTCGCCCCTCATGAACCACCGCGGTCTCCCCCCGATCCCCCAAGCTGCCCGAAATGGTGCCCGTCAAGCGTAGTGGCCGACTGGCCACAACCGCAGGCAAGTACCGAAATCCCTGGCTTCACCTTCGCCATTGGTACCCGGCCGGCCACGAAGAGCTACCTGGAATTCAGGTTAGGGCCGGCTCACCTCGGGTGCCATACGAGAACCGGCCCATTCGGAGTACGCCGGTGCTCACGCGAGGCCGATGAGCGCCGACCGTGTCTCCGGACCCACGATGCCGTCGCCGACGGCCGGCGCGGCGGCCGACGGTGGTGGGGTGCCTGCGCGTCCCCGGGCGTTCCGGTGGGCCGAGGCGGCCAGGGTGACGACGGCGACCACGATGACGCCCCTCACCGGTGGACGTGCGTCTTGTGGCCGCCGGGCCGGTCACCTCGCCCCGGGCGTCACCGCCTGCGCCCAGCGGTGGAGCGTCTCGCTCTTGTCGTCGTACGTGAGCCAGGTCCCGTCGCCGAGCGGGCGTACGTAGCTGTCGACGGGACCCGTCGGGTACGCGACCACCCCGCGTATCCGCAGGGTGGTCGCGTCGAGCAGCCAGTGGCGGGCCTCCTCCGGGTCCTCGTCGGAGTCGACCGTCGAGGCGATGACGGTGTCGGCGTCGACGAAGCCGCAGCCGTAGTCCCAACAGGAATCGTCCTCGCCGCCGGCCGGCTCGGGCTCCCGCTCGGCGGTCACCGCACCGTCCAGGGCATGCAGTCGCAGGTCCGCCCCGTAGTGCTCGACCGTGAGGAAGCCGGGGCATCCCGGGTGGACGTCCATGAGGATGCGGTCCAGGCCCTCGTTCAGATCCCAGCCGGACAGCTTCTCGCCGTCCCAGCGCGCCCAGTGCAGCAGGATGCCGTCCTGGCCCATGCCGATGCTCAGCCCCATGTGGACACCGTCCGGGTGGGAGAGGTGGTTCGAACCGGCCGCCGCGCTCTCCAGCGGCAGCCACGCCAACTCCCTTCCGTTGCGCGCGTCCAGGACCACCCAGCGCTCCTCCCAGCCGCCCGGCTCCGGTTCTGCCACGACGTGCGCCCACACGAGCCGGCCGTCGTCCGAGATCCGGCAGGAGCCATGTTCCAGGCCCCGGCACACCTCCTGCTCGTCCCCCGTGTGCGGGTGACCGAGCTCGGGGCCCCAGCAGTTGTGCCGGTACTCCCACAGCGTCTTTCCGTCCCTGCCCATGGCCCGTACCGCGCGCTGCCCCGAGAACACCGCGAACGTGCCGTCCGGGCTCACCGAGTGAACGCCGTGGTCCCACCTGGGCCAGGGAAGAGGGAAGGCGGCCGTCGGCGCGCGCTCCCCCGCGAACAACTCCCGGAGGTCGTAGACCTCCAGTTCGTGCCCGTTGCGGAGGAGGGCGCGGCACGAACCGTCCCCACGGTTCTCCAGTGCGAAGCCGTTGACCAGTGCGCCTCCACCCGGCAGTCTCACCGAGTCGCGCAGTTGTGCGGTGATCGACATGGCCTGACGGTAACGGGCCCCACTGACACCGCGGATCGCCCTTCGCGCCGCCGGCGGCGCCCGCCTAGCGCTTGTAGGTGTTGCCGCCCGTGTCCTTGACGGACCTGCAGGTGCGGCCGGTGTCGGAATCCGACCGAACGGCCGGCGCCTTCGTGTTGTAGTAGTTCACGGTGTAGGTGTTGCCCGAGAACGTGTTGCCGCCCTTTCCGCAGGTGTCGGCCCTCGGGAACGCCCAGTAGGTGAACATCCCGTAGTTGCCGTTCCCCCGGGTCTTCCCCTTGTGGTCGCGGCCCTTCTTGAAGACGTTCTTCTGGACCTTGTTGCCGCTGCTGCCGTCGCTGGCGCGGACCGCGTCGCCGGAGATGACCTGGAAGGTGTTCCCCTTCACCAGGTTCCCGTTGCTCCCAGGGGTCTTCTGCGTCTGGTTGAAGGCGAGGTAGACGCCGTGGGTGTTCCCCCGGGCCGTCTTGTTCTCGAGGTTGACGAACGAGTTGTTGGTGATCTTGGCCTTCGAGACGTAGTTCAGGTGCACGCCCGCGTAGCCCTTGCCGCCCTTGACCCAGGCATTGCCGATCTGCTTGAAGGTGATCCGGTTGACCACGAGCCCCTTGACCGGGCCGTCCTTCTTGGTCCCTGTGGCCTTGATCCCGCCGTCGCCGTAGCGCTTCACGGTGTACGGCCCCTGGAAGTTCAGCTTGGGTGACTTCGGGCCCACTTTCGTCCAGTAACCGGCCTTGGCCGCCCGCCCGTCGAACGTGACGGGGCCCGTCCCCGGCTGGGCCTTGACCGTGACCGTACCGCCGGCGAGGCCCGGCCCCCACTCCACCCCGGCATCGGTGTAGGTGCCGCCGCGGAGCATGATCGTCGCGTTCCTGGTGTTCCTGGCCTCGAGCACGGCCTGGGCGTCACGCAGGGACCCGACCGGACTCTGCGCGGTGAGGCCGGCCTTCCCCGCCGCCCGCAGGAGCGACTTCCCCGAGAGTCCGGCGAACGACGTTCCGCCGGAGCCCACGTAGACGGTGACGTCCTCGCCCCCGGCGGCCGGAGCGGCCAGCGCTCCCGGCCCGCTCGGAACCACGATCACCATGGCCGCCGCCAGACACGGCAGACCGATGCGCAGGTGCTTGTGCATGGATGTTCCCCTCCTCTTCGATGGTCATGTGCGGCACGGGCGGGAAGTCCGTTCCCACCGCTCGTGCGACAGGAACACTGCTCGGATCCGCACCGCCACGGCAAGCACTTCACGCTGTCCGGGGCTGTCCCGGACAGCCCCGGACAGCCGTGACGGGTCACGGTCGTGTTCCGTCAGCCATGACCGCGCGACATCGACGACCGCCGGGTCCGGTCGTTTCCGGGGACGACAGCCTGCCGTCCGCTGCGGTCCTCCCCGAGGCCGCCGTGTCAGGATGACGTCACCACGCCGTCGGGGCGACCCGATCCGCGGCGCTTCTTCCCGGTCGTCCTCCCCGAGCGGCTTCCCGCACGCTGCCGCGGTCTCCGGCGGGCACGACGTGGTGACCTCCGGCCTCGACGGTGGCCCCGCCCCCGCGATCACGTCGGCGCAGGGTCCGTCCCGGCGGGGATCGTGACGGGCATGTGAGCCACCGCCGCGTTCCGGAGGCACACCCACGCTGCTCTGCCGACGGCAGAACACCGGCCCGGCCGGGCCCGACGAGCGCTACGGTCCGGTTCCATGGAGACGATCACCACACGCACGGTCGAGTACCCGGCCGACGGCCTGACGATGACCGGTCACCTCGCCCTCCCGGCCGGTACCGGCCGACGGCCCGCGGTGCTGCTCGGGCCGGAGGGCCCGGGACTCGGCGACGTCGAGCGCCGCCGGGCCGACGCGCTCGCCGGGCTGGGATACGTGGCGCTGGCCTTCGACCTCCACGGCGGGCGCTATCTGAGCGACCCCGAGGAGATGCTGGCCCGCTGCATGCCACTGCTCGCCGACCCCGACCGGATGCGGGACATCGGCCACGCGGCGCTCGACGTGTTACGCGCCGAACCGCGCACCGACCCCGACCGGATCGCCGCCGTGGGTTACGGCACCGGGGGCGCCGTCGGGCTGGAACTCGGGCGCGACGGCGTCGACCTGCGCGCGATCGGCACAGTCAACGGGCTGATCACGGGCCGGCCGGGCGAGGCGGCGCGCATTCGCTGCCCGGTGTGGGCCGGCGTCGGGTCGGAGGACCCGATCATGCCGCCCGCACAACGGGAGGCGTTCACCGCCGAGATGCAGGCCGCGGGCGTCGACTGGCGCCTCGTCGTCTACGGCGGCGCCCTGCACGCCTTCCACCACCCTCCGGTCGACCAGCGTGTGCTTCCCGGCGTCGGCCACCACCCGCGGCACGCTCAGCGAGCCTGGCGCGACGTCGTCGGCCTGCTCGCCGAGTGCCTGCCCGTGACGGAGTGACGAAGGAGCCGCGGGCCGGTGACGCGCTCGTGGTGGTCGCGGCGGGCGACCAGCTGGAGCCGGCTCGGGCCGACGGCCACGGCGACAGCCAGGCAAACGAGTAGTGCCGCCCAAGGTACCCGCCGCACCGGCCTACCCTTCCGGCAAGGAAACCGGCATCGGAATCCCGAAGGGGTGCTCGTGGCACAACTTGTCCGGCAGCAGCGCGTGGACGCGTACGTGGGGTACCACGCATTCGGTTTGCAGGAGTCGGACGACGCGGACCTGCCGGTCCCGTTCCCCGACGACTTCGACCACAGCGCCTTCCTCAGCACCCACCCCGGCCGTCTGGACATCACCAGCGGCGGGCACACCCACACCGCCACGGTCACCGTCGAGGTGTGGGACGGGCCGCCGCCGCAGGAGGACCCGGCGGACCGGGACGAGCAGGCCGAGGCCGGCTTCGAGTCGACGAGTGGTCAGGTCGCCGTGTGGTCCGGGCACACGGGCCGGGAGGACGACGTCATCGTGCTGGGGGACTCCGGCGGGGCGTGGCGCGTGCGGGTCAGTTGCGCGGGCCGGGCCGAGGCCGCCGCCCTGTCGGAGGGCGAGGGCACCGGTCACGGGGTGGAGCGCTACCTCATCCGGTTCTGGTCCGCCGGCGCGTGAGGAAACAGTCAGCCCCCAACAACCACCACCCTCTTGATGTACATCTGCTGCATTCATTACATGGGTGAGCCGGTAGTGGAATCCATGGCCGAGGTACGTAGCCACCTCGCCGATGTCATCGACCGCGCCCGCCGCGAGGAGACACCGACGATCATCACCCGGCGCGGCAAGCAGGAAGCCGTCGTGATCGACATCCAGGAGTACCAGCGGCTGCGCCAACTCGCCGAGGATGCCGAAGAAGCATGGCTCAACCGGCTGGCCGACGAGGCCGAGTCCGAAGGCACTGACGGGTCGGTCTCCCTCGAAGAGATGGCCGCCACGCTCCGCGACCAGCAGCACTGACGCGCATGGGGTACGTCACGCGCTTCACCCCGCACGCCCAGCGGGACATGCTCGAGATCCCGCGCCCCGACGCCCTGCGCATCCTGTACCGCCTGACCGAACTCCAAAAGGCGATGGACGCGGGAGACACCGCGGCGTTCGACGTGAAGGCCCTCCGAGGGCACAACGCCCGGTGGCGGCTCAGGGTCGGCGACTACCGGGTCGTCCACACCGTCGAGGACGGCCGGCTCGTCGTATGGGTCCTGACCATGGGCAACCGCCGCGAGATCTACCGTCAGGTTCCCTGAGGCGTCAGCGATTCGCACGGTCCGCACCGGGCTGCACGAAGGTCACCCCCGACACTGTCGCCCACCGCCCCGACAAACCACCGCCGTGGGGGCGTCGTACCTGGTGGGCGGGGGTACGGGCGCGGGATCTTCGGGGCATGACCACTTCCCCCCACCAGAAGCGACGGTCCGCGCTGCCACTCCCGCTCGCTGATCAGACGGTGTTCCTGTTCCGCTTCACCCCGTCCCCGCGCGGTGCCCGGCTCGCCCGTCGGCTCGCCTCCTGCCAGATGGACGCCTGGGGCTGGCGCTACGGCACCCCGGCGCACGACTCCGTCGAGCTGATCGTGGGCGAACTGGCCGCCAACGCCGTCACCCACGGCCGGGTGCCCGGACGGGACGCCGAGCTGCGGCTCAGCAGGGAGGGCGGCGGGCACGTACGCATCGAGATGAGCGACGCGAGCGGCGAGCGGCTGCCCGAGGCGCGGGACGCCGGAAGCGGGGAGGACGGCGGGCGGGGACTCCTCCTCGTCGCCGCCCTGGCCAAGGAGTGGGGGACCGCCCCGGGGCCCGGCGCCCCCGGCAAGACCGTCTGGGCCGTGGTGGCCACCGCGTCGGTCCGTCAGTAGTGGTACCGGGCCTTGATGATCACCACTTCCTTCTCGGTGGCCCGGTAGACGAGGCGGTGCTCGTCGTCGATGCGGCGTGACCAGTAGCCCGACAGCTCGCCCTTCAGCGGTTCCGGTTTGCCGATGCCGGTGAAGGGGTTGCGCTGGATCTCACCGATCAGGCGGACGAGCTTGCGGAACAGCGTCTTGTCGGCGGCCTGCCAGTACAGGAGGTCCTCCCACCCGGTGGGACGGAACCGCACGTCCCTCACTCGCCGTCCTCCGCCAGGGCCTCCAGCTCCGCCATGCTCCTGGTGATCACCGGGGTGTCGGCGGCCTTGTCCGCGGCGACGGCCGCCATGAGGTGGGCGGCGTTGACCGGCGAACGCAGCAGGTAGACGGTCTCCTGCCAGGAACGGAAGTCGTCGGCCGACATCAGTATGGCGTTGCCGCCCCTGGAGGTGATCTCCACGGGCTCATGGTCGTCGTTGACCTGCTGGATCAGCGGGAAAAGCCGGGCTCGGGCCTCGCTGGCGGTGATGGACACAACCCCTCCTCCACGGAACTGGTACAGGAAAGCCGTACCTATCAAATGGTACAGGGATACGGTACGAGTCGCATGGCTCGGTCGGCAGGAACGACTCCCGAGGGGAAGCGGACACACCCTGTCCCCTACGTCCCCGAGACTCTTGCCCTCGGCGGTCGCAAGGACCGCTCGTTCCGCAAGGAGTCTGCGCGTGTTCTCCGTTCTCGCCGACATCAACTGGCCGGCCGTCGCGATCGCGGCCGTCGCCTCGGTCCTGCTCGCCGGTGTGTGGTTCGCGGCCGTGATCGCCAAACCGTACGCCGTGGCCCTCGGCCGTGAGGGCGCGCCGGCACCCGCGCAGACGGCGGTCACCCTGGCGGGTCCACCGGTGTGTCTCCTCGTCACCGTCCTGACCAGCGCCGTACTCGTCGAGGCGCTCGACATCACGGGCATGGGGGACGCCGTGGTCTTCGGGCTCCTCGTCGGCGTCGGCTATCTCGGCGCGATGACCTTCCAGATCGCCGTCAACCCCAACTTCCCGCGCCCGCTGTACTACGGCGTCCTCAACGCGCCGTTCTTCGTGCTCACGAGTGTGCTCAGCAGCGTCGTCCTGGTCGCGATGCGCTAGCCGACCGACCGGCCGGCCGGTCAGTCGCCGCCTCCGCCGCCGCCTCCCCCGTCACCGCCGCCGTCGCCGCTGCCGCCCCCGTCGCCGCCCTCCCCGCCGTCGCTGCCCCAGCCGTCGCCGCCGCCGCGTTCGTTGTCGTCGCGGCCGGTGCCGAGGTTGCTGAACCAGTGGAGGTCCCAGGTGTCGCCTCCCGCCTCCGCACGGGAGCGGAACCTGGCCAGGCCCGTCGTGTCCCCGAGGCCGAAGGAGACGGCGACCGCGTGGGCCATCACGGCGTCCAGGGGGTCGGGGCTCTCGTGGTGCACGGTGGCCAGCGGCAGCAGCACGGTGCCGGGCGGAGGGCCCGGCCAACGCGACGGACGGGTCAGCAGCGCGACGCGCCGGTCGTCGCGCAGCAGCCACGAGCTCTCCGCGTCCTCGCGCCGCAGCGTCCAGTGCCGGTCGGGCAGTCGTATCTCCACGCTGCTCCTGGACCTGCGGAACCTCCGGTGGAGTTCGAGGTGCGCGGTGACGTCTCCGACGGTCAGGTGCAGGCCGCGGTCCGGGGCGGTGGAGTCGCCGCGGAAGCCGTACGGTGCCCTGAGCCGTACGGCGGGGGCGTGCGGGCCCCAGACGTCCACGCGGACCAGGCGCCGGTCCACGGTGACGGCGACCGGTCCGGCGGGGCCGGGCGCGTACCGCCGCGCGATCCACAGCGGTACGCCCTCCGCGTGCGCCCGCGCGGCGAGCGCGGCCACCTGGTCCGCCCCGCCGCACCCGCGGACCGCCGACTCGCCCAGGGCGCGGGCGAAGTCGGCGGCCCGGCGCACCTTCAGGGGTGTGGTCGTGCCGGTCACGCGGGTGACCGGGACGGTGCCGGTGCCCTGCGGCAGCGAGGCCAGGGAGCGTTCCGCGCCGGCGCCGCCGAGCCAGTACCCCCGCAGGTACGCCTCGGCCATGGCGCCGAGGTTCAGCTCGGCCACCGGGGTCCTCCTGCCGCCCCTGCGCAGCCCGCCCTCGGTGAGTTCCACGGTCCGCGCCAACGGGTTCCGGGACCGTTCCCCGTAGAGCACCTGGCTCATCACATCCCCCCTCCTGCTTCCCGGCTTCCCGGCCGGCACTGCGGTCCCCAGCCTCACACACCAGGCCCTCGTCGAAAAACGTCGCGTCCTCGCGGCAACCCATCGCCGCGCGGCGGCGACTTCAGGGCGGTGGACAACGAGGGCCATCGCACATCGAACGAAAGCCGTGACATGCGCAGTACTGGTAACACCGCCCCGAGCGCGGGGCACCGGAGAAGGAACGGCCGCCGCCGCACCGTCCTGATCGGCGCTCTCACCACGTCGCTCGTGGGTGGCGCCGTGGTCGGCGGCGTGCTGATGTCGGCGTCCGCCGCGGAACCGGGCGCGGGTACCTACCGTCTGGTGAACGCGGCGGGCGACACCTGTCTGGAGGTTCCGTCGGGAAGCGCGGGCGACGGGGTGCGGCTGGCCCTGGCGGACTGCGACGGGGGCGCGGCCCAGAGCTGGGAACTGGCCGGCTCCGGCGACGGTTTCACCGTGACGTCGTCCGCCACCGGCCTGTGCGCGGGCGTCAAGGGCGACTCGGTCTCCGCCGGGAAGGCCGTGCAGCAGCAGACCTGCGACGAGGGCTCCTCCCAGGTCTGGAAGGTGAGTGCCGTCGGTGACGCCTACCACCTGGTCAACGCGCACAGCGAGAAGTGCCTGAACCCCAAGGACGGTCTGCTCCAGCAGAACTCCTGCGACAAGGCCGCCGGCAAGACCTGGACCTTGCAGGAGGTGAACGGCTCGACGCCCCCGGCGACGACCCCCACCACAGCCCCCACCGCAACCCCCACGGCGAGCGCCCCCGCCTCTCCCGCCCCGTCCGCCAGTGCCACCGTGCCCGCGGACGACGAGCCGGCCGGTGACACCGCGTTCGCCTCCTGGCCCACCGCCACCGACGAGCAGCCCGTCTCCTCGACCATCGAGGTGAAGGGCGTGTACGACGGTTCCCTGAAGCGCTTCCACGGCTCGGGCGACCTCGGCGGCAGCGGCCAGGACGAGGGCCAGGACCCGATGTTCAAGCTCGCCGACGGCGCGACGCTGAAGAACGTGATCCTGGGTTCGCCCGCCGCCGACGGAGTGCACTGCTCGGGCAGCTGCACCCTGGTCAACGTGTGGTGGGAGGACGTCGGCGAGGACGCCGCCAGCTTCAAGGGCAAGTCCGCCTCGGCGGCCTACGTCGTCGACGGCGGCGGTGCCCGCAAGGCCGACGACAAGGTCTTCCAGCACAACGGCGCCGGCACCCTGACCGTCAAGAACTTCCAGGTGTCCGACTTCGGCAAGCTCTACCGTTCGTGCGGCAACTGCGGGACCCAGTACCAGCGCCACGTCGTGATCGACAACGTCCTGGTCGCGAGCCCCGGCAAGGTCATCACCGGGGTGAACGCCAACTACGGTGACACCGCGACCCTCTCGGACGTGACGATCGTCGGTGACAGCAAGAAGAAGATCATCGTCTGCGAGCGCTTCGAGGGCAACGACAGCGGCGACGAGCCGACCGCACTCGGCAGCGGTCCCGACGGCAAGGCCTGCGTCTACGAGACCTCCGAGGTCACGTACGAGTAGGGCACAGGGCGAGGGCCCGGTACCGCCGAACAGCGGCGGTACCGGGCCCTCGTGACGCTGTGAGCGGGTCGCTCAGTGGGAGTGGCCGTGGCCGTGTCCACCGGCGGCCGGCTCCTCCTCTTCCTTCTTCTCGACGACCAGGGTCTCGGTCGTGAGGAGCAGGGAGGCGATGGAGGCGGCGTTCTCCAGGGCGGAGCGGGTCACCTTGACCGGGTCGATGACGCCGGCCTTGACCAGGTCGCCGTACTCGCCGGTCGCGGCGTTGAAGCCCTGGCCCTTGTCGAGCTCGGCGACCTTGGAGGTGATGACGTAACCCTCGAGGCCGGCGTTCTCGGCGATCCAGCGCAGCGGCTCGACGGCGGCCTTGCGGACGACCGCGACACCGGTGGCCTCGTCGCCGGTCTTGCCGAGGTTGCCCTCGAGGACCTTGACGGCGTGGACCAGCGCGGAGCCACCACCGGAGACGATGCCCTCCTCGACCGCGGCGCGGGTCGCGGAGATGGCGTCCTCCAGGCGGTGCTTCTTCTCCTTCAGCTCCACCTCGGTGGCGGCGCCGACCTTGATGACGCACACGCCGCCGGCCAGCTTCGCGAGGCGCTCCTGGAGCTTCTCGCGGTCCCAGTCGGAGTCGGTCGTCTCGATCTCGGCCTTGATCTGGCCGACGCGACCGGTCACGTCCTCCTTGTTGCCGCCGCCGTCGACGATCGTGGTGTCGTCCTTGGTGACGGTGACGCGGCGGGCGGAGCCGAGCACGTCCAGGCCGACCTGGTCGAGCTTGAGGCCGACCTCCTCGGAGACGACCGTGGCGCCGGTGAGGACGGCCATGTCCTGCAGCATCGCCTTGCGGCGGTCACCGAAGCCGGGGGCCTTGACGGCGACCGCGTTGAAGGTGCCGCGGATCTTGTTGACGACCAGGGTCGACAGGGCCTCGCCCTCGACGTCCTCGGCGATGATCAGCAGCGGCTTGGAGGCGTTGGCCTGGATGACCTTCTCCAGCAGCGGCAGCAGCTCCGCGATGGAGGCGATCTTGCCCTGGGTGATGAGGATGTAGGGGTCGTCGAGGACGGCCTCCATGCGCTCCTGGTCCGTCACGAAGTACGGCGACAGGTAGCCCTTGTCGAAGGCCATGCCCTCGGTGAAGTCCAGCTCCAGGCCGAAGGTGTTGGACTCCTCGACGGTGATGACACCGTCCTTGCCGACCTTGTCCATCGCCTCGGCGATGAGCTCGCCGACCTGCTGGTCCTGGGCGGACAGCGCGGCGACGGCGGCGATGTCGGACTTCTCGTCGATCGGGCGGGCCGAGGCGAGCAGGTCCTCGGAGACCGCGGCGACGGCCGCGTCGATGCCCTTCTTCAGCAGCGCCGGGGAGGCGCCGGCTGCGACGTTCTTCAGGCCCTCGCGGACCAGCGCCTGGGCCAGCACGGTGGCGGTGGTGGTGCCGTCACCAGCGATGTCGTTGGTCTTGGTCGCCACCTCCTTCACCAGCTGCGCGCCGAGGTTCTCGTACGGGTCCTCGATCTCGACCTCACGGGCGATCGTGACACCGTCGTTGGTGATGGTGGGGGCGCCGAACTTCTTGTCGATGACGACGTTGCGGCCCTTGGGGCCGATCGTCACCTTCACCGTGTCGGCAAGCTTGTTGACGCCGCGCTCGAGGGCGCGACGGGCGTCCTCGTCGAACTTCAGGATCTTCGCCATGGCAGCGGGAGCCCTCTCGGAATTCTGGGTGAAATCACTGCGCCCCGGGCGCCCGGTCCTTGTCGGATGCTGGGGCCAGGGGCGCAGTGGTTCGAGCAAAAGTGCTTGCTACGAGGTCGGGTTGTCCGGGGTGACCCCCGGATGTCCCTTACTTCTCGACGATCGCGAGGACGTCGCGGGCCGAGAGGACGAGGTACTCCTCGCCGTTGTACTTGACCTCGGTGCCGCCGTACTTGCTGTACAGAACGACGTCGCCGACCTTCACGTCGAGTTCGACGCGCTTGCCGTCCTCGATGCGGCCCGGACCGATGGCCAGGACGACGCCCTCCTGGGGCTTCTCCTTGGCAGTGTCCGGAATGACCAGGCCCGAAGCCGTGGTCTGCTCGGCGTCGAGCGGCTGGACCACGATGCGGTCCTCGAGCGGCTTGATGGCAACCTTGGAGCTGGCGGTCGTCACGATCCGACCTCCCCCTTCGGAGATCTCACGGGGTTAACTGTCTGAGGTGGCGACCAGGTGGATCCGTCGTCGCGGGTGCCGGACCTGCCCGTCGCGTGTTTGGCACTCTCCAGGGGGGAGTGCCAGACCTGAGACTATGACTGCGATTAGCACTCGGTCAAGCGGAGTGCCAATTGCCTGCGGCGCGTCGCGGGGCGGGAGCGTTGCAATCACCCTTGCGTGCAGCCGGCGGTGTTGCAGTGACCGTCCACTGGGGGCTGCCGCCCCCAGGCCCCCGCTTCGGCCTGAACGGCCTCGTCCTCAAACTCCCCCAGAGGGGATACCCCCGGACGGGCTGACAGGTGAGCGGTGCTCGCCAGGGACCGCCGACGGGCTGATTCGGCCGACGTAGTCCTCCAGCTTTCCCACCTTCAGTCCCCGCTCCCCCAACTTCCCCAGCACCCGTGTCGTCCGTTCCGCCAGTGACAGCGTCGGCGCCTCGCCCGACGGTACGGAGATGATGTCGCCGGGTTCCAGGTGGTGGGGGCCGTGGCTGTAGGTGAGGTGGCCGTCGGGCTCCAGGGCCACCCGCCACAGCACCACCGCCGCGATGCCGCAGTCGGCGGCGGCCCGCAGGGTGGTGGTGTCGTACGTGCCGTAGGGCGGGCGGAAGAGGCGGGGGCGGACGCCGAAGCGGGACGTGAGCTTGCGCTGCTGGCCGCAGATCTCGGCACGCTGGCCGGCGTACGGCAGGCCGCGCAGGGCGGGATGGTCGAGGGTGTGGTTCTGCAGGCTCGCGCCGACCGAGCGCAGGCGGGCGAAGTGCGCGTATCCGGGGCCGGCCACCGTGTCCGTGAGGAACAGGCTGACGGGGAGCCGGTGCTCGCGCACCAGGTCGATGAAACGGGGGTCGCGTTCGGCGCCGTCGTCGTAGGTGAGGAAGACGACCTTGTCCCGGGTCGGGACGTGGTCGACGACGGGCGGGAGGGCGCCGGTCTCCGGCACCGGACCGGCGCCGGGCGACCGGCCCGCACCGTCCCCCGTCCCGCCCGGCGGACCGCCCGACGGACCGCCCGACGGACCGCCCGGCGGACCGCATCCGGCGATCACGGCCAGCAGGGCGACGGCACCCGCCAGGAGAGCGGCCCTCACAGGTAGTCCTCCAGACGGGCCACCGCGTACCCCTCCGCCGTGGCCTTGTCCAGGAAGCGGCGGATCATGTCCGGCATCGTGCCCTTCCAGTCCTCGCGGCCCCGGAAGTGGCTGAGGACGATGTCGCCGGGGTGCAGGTCGCGGTCCCACTCGCGGTACTCCCAGTGGTCGGCGAAGACCTCCTCGTTCCAGAGGGGGACGTGGGTGATCCCGCATGCCTTCGCGGCGCGCAGGGTGGCCCGGTCGTAGTTGCCGAAGGGCGGGCGGAAGAGGACGGGGCGCTCGCCGTAGCGCTCCTCGATGACGCGCTGCATGCCGCAGATCTCGCGCTTCTGGCGGGCGTAGGACAGGTCCGGCAGGTAGGGGTGGCGGAGGGTGTGGTTGTGCAGGGCGACGCCCCGGTCCTGCATCTCCTTGAAGTAGCCGTAGTCCTCCTTGACCAGGTAGTCGCTGAGGAAGGCGCTGTACGGGATCTTCAGCTCGCTCATCATCCGCAGGAACGCCGGGTCCTTCTCGGCGCCGTCGTCGATGGTGAGGAAGAGGATCTTCTCGTCGGTGGGGACGGTGGTGAAGACCGGGGGGAGTTCCAGGCGGTGGTGGCCGTCGACCTCGAAGCCGTCCCGGGTGGTGATCCTCGGCTTCTTCGCCGGGGGCGGCGGGGCGGTCAGGGGCACCCGCTTCAGCCCCCAGCGTTTCGCGGCGGCGACCCTCGCCGTGTGCGCCGCGCGCAGTCTGGTGGCGTAGGCGTCGAGCGCGCGGGCCGGGGGCGCCTTCAGGGGCTGCTGGCCGCCCGCCGGTTCGACCTGGGCGCCACCGCCGCCGCCAGGTCCGCAGCCCGAGGCGATGGAGGCGAGAGCGAGTACCGCGAGGCCGATCCGCACACCACCGATCGGCCACCTTTTATCGTTTTGTCCTACTGCTCGCATGGGGCCGGATCCTCGCAGCCGGAAGGTCCGGGCCCGGCCCGACACCGCGGCCGGAGGCGCACCGTCCACCGACTGGCCCACAATGACCCGGTGAACGACCTCGCCCCCCTCCTCACCCCCGAAGGCCGCGCCCTCCTCGACGAGGTCCGCGACACCGATCCGGCGCACGAACTCGCCGTCGCGACCCGGCTGCGCCGCGAGCACCCCGCCGAACTGGTGTCGGCGGCGCTCGGCCAGGCGCGGCTGCGGCAGCGGGCGGCGGCCAAGTTCGGGGAGCGGGACGCCGCGCGGATGTTCTTCACACCCCACGGGGTGGAGCAGTCGACGCGGGCGAGTGTGGCGGCGTACCGGGCGGGGCGGTTCAAGGAACTCGGCGTGACCTCCGTGGCCGACCTGTGCTGCGGGATCGGCGGGGACGCGATCGCGTTCGCCCGCGCCGGGATCCGGGTGCTGGCCGTCGACCGGGACCCGCTGACCTGTGAGGTGGCCCGCGCCAACGCCGACGCGCTCGGTCTCGCCGACCTGATCGAGGTCCGCGAGGCCGACGTGACGGAGGTGGACGCGGCCGGATACGACGCCGTGTTCGTCGACCCCGCCCGGCGTTCCTCCAAGCGCGGCCGGATCTTCGACCCGGAGGCCTACTCCCCTCCCCTGTCCTGGGCCGTGTCCGCCGCGCTCGAAGCGCCGCTCGGCCTGCTGAAGATCGCGCCCGGCATCCCGCACGAGACGATCCCCGCGGAAGCGACGGCCGAGTGGGTCTCGGACGGCGGGGACGTCAAGGAGGCCATGCTGTGGTTCGGCCCGGACGTGACGCCGGGGGCACGGCGGGCGATGCTGCTGCCCGCCGGAGCCGGCATCCGCGTGACACCCGGGACCATGCTTCCGGACCCCGAGGTCCGGCCGGTGGGGCGGTACCTGTACGAGCCGGACGGCGCCGTCATCCGCGCGCACCTGGTCGCCGAGGCGGCCGAGGAAGTGCAGGGGGGACTGATCGACGCGACCATCGCCTACGTCACCGCCGACGAGCACCGCCCGACGCCGTACGCCACCGCCTACGAGATCACCGACCGGCTCCCCTTCAACGTCAAGAAGCTGAAGGCGCTGCTGCGCGAGCGCCGGGTCGGCACGCTGACCGTGAAGAAGCGCGGCTCGGCCGTCGAGCCGGAGGAGCTGCGCCGCAAGGTCCTGCCCAAGCCGCACGGCACCGAGTCCGTCACGGTCTTCCTGACCCGCGTCGCCGGCGCCCCGACGATGCTGCTGGGGCACCCGGTGCGGTGATCACGCGCCGGTCTCCGCCGCACGGCGCAGCAGCAGCGCCCGTTCGCGCGCGTTGCGGGTCAGCGACGCCGCGCGCCGGAACTCCGTCCGGGCCTCCTCCGTACGGCCCAGGCGGGCCAGCAGGTCGCCGCGGACGCTGGGCAGCAGGTGGTAGTCCCGGAGCACCGGTACGTCGGTCAGGGCGTCGACCAGGGGCAGCGCGGCGGCGGGACCCTCGGCCCTGGAGACGGCCACCGCGCGGTTGAGTTCGACGACCGGGGAGGGTGCGCGGGCGGCGAGCAGGGTGTACAGGGTGGCGATGCGGGACCAGTCGGTCTCCTCGTAGCGGTACGCGGACGCGTGGCAGGCGGCGATGGCCGCCTGGAGGACGTACGGGCCCGGGGCGCCGGCGGCGACGGCGTCGGCGCGGGTGAGGGCGGTGACACCGCGGGCGATGAGCATGCGGTTCCAGCGGGCGCGGTTCTGGTCCTCGAGGAGGACCGGTGCGCCGTCCGGGCCGGTACGGGCGGCGACGCGCGAGGACTGGAACTCCAGCAGCGCGGTGAGCCCGTGCACCTCGGGCTCCTTGGGCATCAGCCCGGACAGCACGCGGGCCAGCCGCAGCGCGTCCTCGCACAGCGCCGGGCGCAGCCAGTCGTCGCCGGCCGTGGCGGCGTACCCCTCGTTGAAGATCAGGTAGATGACGTCGAGGACCGAGCCGAGGCGGGCCTCGCGGTCGGGGCCGCGGGGCACCTCGAAGGCGACGTTCCTCGTCGCCAGGGTGCGTTTCGCGCGGACGATCCGCTGGGCCACCGTCGGTTCCGGCACGAGGAAGGCGCGGGCGATCTCGGCCGTGGTCAGGCCGCCGAGCAGCCGCAGGGTGAGGGCGGTCCTGGCCTCGGCGGACAGCACCGGGTGGCAGGCGGTGAAGACGAGACGGAGCAGGTCGTCGTCGATGCCGTCCGGGTCGGCGGGATCCTCCGGCGGGGCCACCGCGGCCGACCGGTCCCGGCCGATCTCGGCCAGCTTGCGGGCGTAGGTCTCCCGCCGGCGGATCAGGTCGACGGCACGGTTGCGGGCGGTGGCCATGAGCCAGGCGCCCGGATTGTCGGGCACCCCGTCCCGCGGCCACTGTTCCAGTGCGGCGACGAGGGCGTCCTGCGCGAGTTCCTCGGCGATGCCGACGTCCCGGACGACACGGGTCACGCCGGCGATCACCCTGGGCGACTCCATGCGGAACACGGTCTCGACGGTCCGTGCCGTGTCCGCGTCCGCGTCACGGGGGTCTGTGGTGGGTTGTGGTGTCACGGCCCACCATCAGACACCCGTACGGTGGCGGAGCCAAGGAAGGATCCCCGGATGCGCGGGAGCCGTCAGCCCTCCACGACCTCCCGCACCTCGCAGGTCACCGTCCAGTGCGGCTCGTGCACCTTCAGGAACCGCTTGGTCCACTCGATCGCCTCGGCCCTGTCCTTGGCCTGCAGCATCGCGTAGCCACCGATGACCTCCTTGGTCTCGGTGAACGGCCCGTCCGTCACGGACAGCCGGCCGCCCTCGTAGTGCACCCGGGCGCCCTGGGCGGTCGGGACCAGCCCGGCGGTGTCCAGCAGGACCCCGGCCTTCGTCATCTCCTCGATCAGCTCACCCATCCGCTGCATCAGCTCGGGGCTGGGTCCGCCTTCGGGGGCGTTGTTCTCGTCGATCCGGATCAGGGAGAGAAAGCGCGGCACGGTGACTCCTCGGGTCGTGCGGACCGGGTCCTTCCCGGCCTCTCACCCCTGCGTCGAACGGGGGACACCGGATTCGACACCGGCGCCGGAGTTTTTTCGCCTCGCCTCCGCCTCACTTCAGAGAGGACCACAACTCCCCCGCCTCCGGCTCGTCCGCCACCACGCGGTTGCGGTCCCAGGGGGCCGGGACGACCGGCATGGTGAGGGTCGTGACGCTGTCGGACGGGAGGTCCCGCAGGCTCTGGGCGAGGCGCGTCAGTTCGCCCAGTGAGTCCAGGCCGGTGTCGGTGGTGAGGCTGCCGGTGACGGTGTCGGCGACCCGGTACAGCCGGGTGGGGCTAGCCAGCAGGTCCTCGTCCGCGATCTGCTCCAGCAGCGCCTTCACCAACCGGTGCTGGAGCCCTATGCGGCCGAGGTCGCCGCCGTCGCCGATGCCGTACCGGGTGCGGGCCAGGGCGAGGGCGTCCGTGCCGTCGAGGTGGTGGGTGCCGGCCTCCAGGGTGAGGTGGCTGCGGTCGTCGTCGATGTCCTCCTCGGTGGTGACGGTGACCCCGCCGAGCGCGTCGACCAGGCGGGCGAAGCCGGAGAAGTCGATCTCGATGTAGTGGTCCATGCGGACGTCCGTGAGCGACTCGACGGTCTTCACGGCGCACACCGGCCCGCCCACCTCGTACGCGCTGTTGAACATCACACCGGAGGCCGGACGGGTCGACTCCCCGTCCTCCAGGGGGCAGGAGGGCCGGTCGACGAGGGTGTCGCGCGGGATGCTGACCACCGTCGCGGCGGTCCGGCCTGCGTCGAGGTGGACGACCATGGCGGTGTCGGAGCGGGCGCCGCCGCTGTCGCCGCCGCCGAGCGCCTGGTTCTCCTCGCCGCTGCGCGAGTCGGAGCCGAGCACCAGGATGTTCAGGGACCCGGTCGGCAGGGGCGGGGCCGTGGCGGACGCGCCCGGGGACGGGGTGACCGCGGCCTTGGCGGGGCGGTCGTCGCCCAGGGCGTTGTCGATGTCGACGCTGTTGATGTTGTCGTTGAGCTGCCAGTACACCCAGCCGGCGGCTCCGGCGCCCAGGACCAGCAGGCCCGCCAGCGTCAGCCCCGTGATCTTCAGCGCCTTCGCCCGCCGGCCCGTCCGTATGCCCGCGCCCCCGGCCTCGTCCCCGTCGTCCCCGGTCCCGCTGCCCCCGGTTCCGCCGCTCTTCTCATGTCCCCTCACGAGCAGGAACATAAGTCCGAATTATGACAAGCGGCGACCCCCGGACAGTTTTCTCGTGAAATTCTCAGACTTCCGGCACCACGCCCACCGCTTCGAAACTTTCGGGGCGACTCACTCCCCCGCCGGCGCCGCCGTACTGCTCCGCACCACCAGGCTCGTCGCCAGCTCCACCCGGGTCGCCGCCGCCGAGTCCTCGTCCCTGCCCAGATCGAGGACCAGCTTGGCCGCCGCCTCCGCCATCTCCGTCAGCGGCTGCCGTACGGTCGTCAGCGGCGGCCCCACCCAGCGGGCCACCGGCAGGTCGTCGAACCCGACCACGCTCAGGTCCTCCGGGATCCGCAGCCCCAGCTCGCGCGCGGCCTCGTACAGTCCGAGGGCCTGGAGGTCGTTGCCGGCGAAGACCGCGGTGGGCCGGTCCTCGCGGCGCAGCAGGGCGAGGCCCTGCCGGTAGCCGGCCTCGTGGTGGAAGTCCCCGGTCATGATCAGCCCGGGGTCGACCGGCAGCCCGGCGGTCTCCAGCGCGGCCCGGTAGCCGTCGACGCGGGCGCGGCTGCACATCATCCGGGTCGGTCCGCTGATCGCGCCGATCCGGGTGTGGCCCAGTTCGACCAGGTGCCGGGTGGCGGCGAGCCCGCCCTGCCAGTTGGTCGCGCCGATGGAGGGCACGTCGGTGCCCGGGTCGCCGGCCGGGTCCATCACCACGAACGGGATGGAACGGCTGGTCAGCAGGGCCCGCCCGGACTCGTCGAGGCCGGACAGCACGAGGATGACACCGTGCGGGCGGCGCGCGGCGACCTGGTCGGCCCAGGTGCGTCCGGGCGTGAGCCGGCCCGCGCTCTCGGAGAGGACGACGCTCAGACCCGCGTCCCGGGCCACGTTCTCCACACCCCGGATGACCTCCATCGCCCAGGCGCTCTCCAGTTCGTGGAAGACCAGGTCGATCAGGGGCGAGCGGGTGGACTCGGCGCGCCGGCGCCGGTAGCCGTGGGCGCGCAGCAGCCCCTCGACCCGGCTCCGGGTGGCGGGAGCGACATCGGCACGGCCGTTCAGCACCTTCGAAACAGTCGGCGCGGACACGCCGGCCTCACGGGCGATCTCGGCAAGCGTGGCGGTCTGCGCGGTCCGCCCTGCCGTCGAGTTCTTTGCGGTTTCGGCGGAAGTCATGTCGGCGATCGTATCCCCGCGTCACCGCCGACGGGACCCCCCTGAGCCCGACGACACCATCACAACATTCGGAAAACTGAGCGAAACCTTCGCCGCGCCGGTCCGGCAGACGCGTACCGGGCGGGACCGGCTCCACCCCCGCCCGGCCGAGGAATCGGCGGTCCCCGTTCACCGGCCGTTCAGGTCGGCGGGTGGTCGAGCCGGGCGTGCCGGAACTACGGTGGGCGGCATCCGGCGCGGATGCCCGGCACACCGTCCGGCTCGCCCCCACCGGTCCGCCGTGGGAGCCCGGTCCCGGCCCCCGGGGTGTGCGGCGGAGGCGCCTCAGGGGGTGTCCTCCGCACGGGACGACGGGGGACGCGATGGACAGATTGCTGTACCACGAGCTGCGGGCCGTCTTCGCGGCGCTCGCCGTGACCGTCGTCTGCGGGGCGGCGCTGGGCCTGGTCCACGGGTTCGCGGCGCCGTCGGACGCCGGGGACCCGATGCTGCTGTCCCTCGCCCTGCTCGCGGGCGCCGCGGCGTCGACCCTCCTCGGCGCGACCAGGTTCAAGTGGGTGAGCGAGGTACGGGACTTCGACCGGGCGGTCCCCGTCGAGGACATCTGCGTGGTGCCGCCCGCCGGCCGCTCCCTGCGCGGCGACTGGTTCAGCCCCGGGTTCTTCGTCGCCTACCTCATGCCCATCCTGCCCATCGCGCTGTTCTGGGAGGGGGTAGTGCTCTTCATCCCGCTGTGGTCGGCCATGAGCTGGCTGGGCAAGGCCGCGCTGATCATCCGCTGGGAGCGCCGGCACGGGCTGGTGCTGTGGCGGGGCCACGCCACAGCCCGGCCGTGGGAGCTCTCGGTCAGCCGCCGCTCACCGGCTCCCGCCGGCACCGGGGAACTGCCCGCCTGACCCCGGCCGGCGGCCGGGGATCAGACGCCCCCCAGCGACTCGAACCGCCACCGGTGCACCGCGCGGGTGACCAGTTCGCCGTCCGGCTCCGGGAGTTCGGGGAGCTCCGCGTCGTACGGGGCGTCCCACCAGGTGATGACCAGGACGCGGTCCTGCGGGGCGCGGAGGGTCTCCCGGCGCAGGGGCCGCCCGGGCAGCTCACGCGCCCGCTCCTGCGCCCAGGCCAGCAGTTCGGCGCCCCGGCCGGGGACCGCGCGGGCCTCCCACATCAGCGCGACGGTCATGCGTACAGGTTCTCCCCGCCGACCTCATGAACGTGGTCGTGTCCGGGCACGTGCGGGTCCGTCACCGGCAGCGAGGAGTCGGCCGACAGGTCCCAGCCGGAGACCGGACGGTTCCGGGCGACCATCTCCGCGCCCAGCGCCGCCACCATCGCGCCGTTGTCCGTGCACAGCTTGGGGCGCGGCACGCGCAGCCGGATGCCGGCCGCCTCGCAGCGCTCCCGGGCCAGCGCCCGCAGCCGGGAGTTGGCGGCCACCCCGCCGCCGATCATCAGGTGGTCGACGCCCTCGTCCTTGCAGGCCCGTACGGCCTTGCGGGTGAGGACGTCCACGACCGCCTCCTGGAAGGACGCCGACACGTCGCGCACCGGCACCTCCTCGCCCGCCGCCCGCTTCGCCTCGATCCAGCGGGCCACGGCCGTCTTCAGCCCGGAGAAGGAGAAGTCGTACGCCGGGTCGCGCGGACCGGTCAGCCCGCGCGGGAACGCGATCGCCCCCGGGTCGCCCTCGCGCGCGTAACGGTCGATGACCGGGCCGCCGGGGAAGCCCAGGTTCAGTACGCGGGCGATCTTGTCGAAGGCCTCGCCGGCCGCGTCGTCGATGGTCGCGCCGAGGGGGCGGACGTCGGAGGTGATGTCCGTGGAGAGCAGGAGGGAGGAGTGGCCGCCGGAGACCAGCAGCGCCATCGTCGGCTCGGGCAGCGGCCCGTGCTCCAGCTGGTCGACGCAGATGTGCGAGGCCAGGTGGTTGACGCCGTAGAGCGGCTTGCCGAGGGCGTAGGCGTACGCCTTGGCCGCCGAGACGCCGACCAGCAGCGCGCCCGCGAGTCCGGGCCCGGCGGTGACGGCGATGCCGTCGAGGTCACGGGCGCCGACGCCCGCCTCCTTCAGCGCGCGCTCGATGGTGGGGACCATCGCCTCCAGGTGGGCGCGGCTCGCCACCTCCGGGACGACACCGCCGAAGCGGGCGTGCTCGTCGACGCTGGAGGCGACGGCGTCCGCCAGCAGGGTGGTCCCGCGCACGACGCCGACGCCGGTCTCGTCGCAGGAGGTCTCGATCCCCAGTACCAGCGGTTCGTCAGCCATTGATCTCGGTTCCTTGTACGCCGTTCCCGTCGACGGGGCTCGCCGGGTTCACAGAGGTGGACGGATCGGTCAGTCGCATCACCAGGGCGTCCACGTTCCCCGGCTGGTAGTAGCCGCGCCTCACGCCGATGGTCTCGAAGCCGAAGCGCTCGTAGAGCTTCTGGGCCCGGACGTTGTCCACCCGGCATTCCAGCAGCACCTCGGCACACTCGAAGGCGGTCGCCGCCCGCAGCAGCTCGGTCAGCAGCCGCGAGCCGAGGCCGGTGCCCCAGTGGTCCCGGGTGACGGCGATGGTCTGCACGT
Source organism: Streptomyces sp. NPDC059454 (assembly GCF_042749965.1). Classification (NCBI taxonomy): domain Bacteria; kingdom Bacillati; phylum Actinomycetota; class Actinomycetes; order Kitasatosporales; family Streptomycetaceae; genus Streptomyces; species Streptomyces sp. NPDC059454. Next base: position 224,318 of record NZ_JBHYVC010000002.1, read on the forward strand.
CGGCCGCCGGGACGCTGTCGCCGCCCTGGCCGCCGTCGCCGTCGGACTCCGCACCGGAGGTGGTGAGGCCCGCGTAGCCGACGATCCGGCCGCCCTCCTCGGCGACGACGTAGCGCCGGGTCGCCCCGGGCCCGCGCGCATGGGCCAGCTCGGACCAGAACATCCCGCGCGACCAGGCGTCCTCGGGGAACAGGTCCCGCTCCAGCTCCAGTACGGAGTCGATGTCCCACCAGCGCATCTCGCGCAGCACGGCAGTCTCGGATCCGGTCACTTGGGGGTGACCACCTTGTAGTTCTTGGGGACCTGGGCATCGGGCCGGCGCAGGTACAGCGGCCGGGGCGCGGGCAGCTCCCCGCCCGCCGCGAGCCGCTCGGCGGCCAGCCGGGCCAGGGCGGCGGCCGACACGTGCTCGGGCTCGTGCGCCTTGGGGAAGGTGTCCGGGTACAGCAGCGCGCCGGCCCCGACCGCGGGCAGGCCCGCGACCTCCTCGGCGATGTCGGCGGGCCGGTCCACGGCGGGCTCGGTGAGGCGGGTGCGGGAGTCGGCGTAGCGCGCCCAGTAGACCTCCTTGCGCCGGGCGTCGGTCGCCACGACGAAGGGGCCCTGAAGGTCGGCGGCGAAGGCCAGGCCGTCCAGCGTGCACACACCGTGCACGGGAACGCCCAGCGCGAGCCCGAAGGTGTCCGCGGTCATCAGGCCGACGCGCAGCCCGGTGTACGGGCCGGGGCCGATGCCGACGACGATCCCGGTGACGGCGTCCAGCCGCAGACCTGCCTCGGCGAGCACCCGGTCGATCGCCGGGAGCAGCAGCTCGCCGTGGCGGCGGGCGTCCACCTGGCTCGACGAGGCGATGACGTCGCGGCCGTCGTGCAGCGCGACGGTGACGGCGGGGGTGGCGGTATCCAGAGCGAGCAAGAGCACGCAAACAGCCTACGGCTCCCGCGCCCCCGCCACGGCCGCACGGGGCGGCCGGTCACGTACTGCTACGGTCGCGTCGACGTACGTACATAATGGGTCAGAGTGTGACAGAGGTGACGACGGTGGCAGGTACCAGCTCGGCGATCGTGGCGGGGCTGACCGCGGCGGCCCTCGCGACGATCGGCTACCTCGGCCACCGGGCGGCGGTGACCGTCCCGGACGGGCTGCGCCCTCCGGCGCCCGGCACCGCGGCCGCCGTCCACGAGGCCCTCCGGGACAGGAACCACCCCGCCGCCCTGCCCGCACGGTCGGGGACGGGCGAGCGGGTCGTGTACGCGCTGGGCGGCGACCGGGTGTGGCTGGTCGGGGAGGGCGGCGAAGTACGGCGCACCTTCGGGGTCAGCCCCAGCACGGTGGACCCGGAGCCGGGCACCTACCGGGTCACCTCCCGGTCCGCCGCGGTCACCGGGTCGGACGGCGTTCCGATCGAGCACGTGGTGCGGTTCGCCTCCGTCGACGGCACGGCGATCGGGTTCAGCGCAGCGGTCGACGGCTCGGCGCCGCGACTCGACCCGCAGGAGCGGACGGGCGGCATCCGCGAGACCCGCGCGGACGGCGCGGCGATGTGGGGGTTCGCGACGATCGGACGGAAGGTCGTCGTCGTTCGGTGAGTCCCGGTGTGCGCGTTCCGGCGGGATCATGTGAAGCGGGCCCGTGCGTTCCGACAAGACGTCGGCAAGATGTTGCGTTCGGCCTCCCGGGCGTGGTCACATGGTATCCAGCCCGTGGTTAGGTCTACCTAACCACGCCCGCCCCCGCCCTTCAGGAGGCGTCCATGCCGGCCCACCAGAGCGCCCGCCGGACCGCGGCGCAGTCGCGGCCCCAGCCCGCCTCCGGAATACCGATGCGCGACCTGCTGGCGGCCTGCGCCGCGGCCGCCGCGGTCTCCACCCCGCCCCGCGCGCCGGAACCCCGGCCCTGCGAACCGGCGAAGGACCACCGCGAGGCCGCGTAGACGTACGTACGGAACCGCTCAGGCCGACAGCACGGTCAGGTCGGCCGCCGCCCAGCGCCCGCCCAGGCCGGTCACGGTCACCCGGCGCACCTCGTCGGTGGTGTCGCCGACCGCCCGGTGGATGACGACCTGGAGACGGTCTTCGGTCAGCTCCTCCACCTTGCCCTCGCCCCACTCCACGACGATCACCGACTCCGGCAGCGAGACGTCCAGATCGAGGTCCTCCATCTCGTCCAGACCGCCGGAGAGCCGGTACGCGTCGACGTGGACCAGCGGCGGACCGTCCCCCAGCGACGGGTGCACCCGGGCGATCACGAACGTCGGCGAGGTGACCGCGCCCCGCACGCCGAGCCCTTCGCCGAGCCCCCGGGTCAGCGTCGTCTTGCCCGCGCCGAGCTCGCCCGAGAGCAGGACCAGGTCGCCGGCGCGCAGCAGCTTGGCGACACGCCGGCCGAGCTCCCGCATCTGTTCAGGGGAGTTGATGGTGATCTCTTCCATCGCCGCTCACTTGCAGTAGTACGGTTGTCACGCCCCGCGAGGGGTTGGTCCGGGCTGGACCACAGCCGAAGGCTGGAAGCCACCCCCGTCAGGAGGAGGCGGAGTCACAGCCCTCAACGGTAGTCGTGACGGGCACCGCCCCTGTACGGGCGAGCAGATCGGCGAGGCGATCGGTGACCGCTGCCGGGTGCTCCAGCATCACCAGGTGCCCGGCGTCCGGCACGAGTACCAATTCGGCGCCCGGCAGGAGGCCGGCGATCGCCTCGCTGTGCTCGCTCGGCGTCACCAGGTCCCCCACCCCGGCCAGCACCAGCACCGGCAGGCCGGCGAAGTGGGCGAGGGCCTCGGTCTTGTCGTGGTCGCTGAACGCCGGGTAGTACTCGGCGACCACGTCGATCGGCGTGGCCTCGATCATCCGCTCGGCGAACCGGGCGACCGCAGGGTCCACGTCACGGGACGCGAACGAGTACCGCTTGATCACCCCGGCGAACAGGTCCGCGGTGGCCCGGCGCCCCCGCTCCACCAGCTCCGCCCGCTGCCCCAGCGCCTTCAGCACCCCCGGCAGCACCCGCCGCACCGCGTTGACGCCGGCCACCGGCAGCCCGAAGTTGACCTCGCCCAGCCGCCCCGACGACGTACCGACCAGGGCGACGCCCACCACCCGCTCCCGGACCAGCTCCGGGTACTGGTCGGCGAGGGCCATCACCGTCATCCCGCCCATGGAGTGACCGACCAGCACCAGCGGCCCCTCGGGCGCCGCCGCGTCGATGACGGCCTTCAGGTCCCGTCCCAGCTGCTCGATGGTGACCGGCTCGCCCCGCTCCACCTGCGCCGCGCCCCGCGCCGAGCGGCCGTGGCTGCGCTGGTCCCAGTGCACGGTCCGTACGACGCCCCGCAGCGCGGCCCGCTGGAAGTGCCAGGAGTCCTGGCTGAGGCAGTAGCCGTGGCTGAAGACCACGGTGACCGGGGCGGGGGCCTTGCGGCCGAACAGCCGGCGCCTGCGGCCCGGGGCCGCCGCCGGATCGGGGTCGACGTCGTCGGTCTCGTAGTACAGCTCGGTGCCGTCGTCGGCGTACGCCCTGCCGGGCGTGCCGCGCAGCGCGCCGTACGGCCCCGCGGAGTCGAGGGCGAGCCGGGCCTTCTGCCGCATGCCCCGGCCGACCGTCATCCGCTCTATCGCGACGCCCGCGGCGGCCCCGGTGGCGAGCACGCCTATCGCGACACCCGCGACACCGGTGACCCGGCGCCAGCCCCCGCCGGACGCGCCGGCTGCGGAGGCGGCGGCCTCCGCGATGCCCTCGCTCACGTACCGCTCCCGTTGTTTCCGTCGTTTCCGTCGTTTCCGTCGTTGACGTAGACGCGCGGGACGCGGGTTCCGATCCGGGTGACGATCTCGTACGCGATGGTCCCGGCGGCCTGCGCCCAGTCCTCGGCGGTGGGCTCACCGCGGTCACCCGGCCCGAAGAGGACGGCCTCGGCGCCCGGCCCCGGCTCGTCCCCGCCCAGGTCGACGACGAACTGGTCCATCGCGACCCGGCCCGCGACCGTGCGCCACTTGCCCTCGACCAGCACCGGACCGGTGGAGGAGGCGTGGCGCGGGATGCCGTCCGCGTAGCCGAGCGGGACGAGGCCGAGGGTGGTGGCGCCCGGGGTGACGTAGTGGTGGCCGTAGCTGACGCCGTGGCCGCCGGGGACGTGCTTCACCAGGGCCATCGAGGCGGACAGGGTCATCGCCGGGCGCAGTCCGAGGTCGGCGGGGGTGCCGACCTCGGGGCTCGGCGAGACGCCGTACATCGCGATGCCGGGGCGCACGAGGTCGAAGTGGCTCTCGGGGAGGGTGAGGGTGGCGGGCGAGTTGGCGATGTGCCGCACCTCGGGGTCGATGCCCTGGCCCTCGGCGTACGCGACCATCTCCCGGAACCGGGTGAGCTGGGCGGCGATGGAGGGATGGCCCGGCTCGTCGGCGCAGGCGAAGTGCGACCACAGGCCGGTGACCCGCAGCAGCCCCTCGGCCTCGGCGCGCAACGCCCCCGCGACCAGCTCCGCCCAGTCGTCACCGGGCTGACAGCCGCCCCGGCCGAGCCCGGTGTCGGCCTTGAGCTGCACCCGCGCGGGCCGCCCCGCGAGCCGGGCCGCCCGGGTGACCTCGTCCAACGCCCACATGCCGCTCAGGGACACGTCGAGGCCGGCCTCGACCGCCTCCCGCCAGGGCCCGCCGGGCGTCCACAGCCAGCACATGATCCGTACGCCGTCCGGCACCCCGGCACCGGGCGCACGCAGCGCGAGCGCCTCCTGCGGGGTGGCGGTGCCCAGCCAGGTCGCCCCGGCCTCGACAGCCGCCCGCGCGCACGCGACGGCGCCGTGCCCGTACCCGTCGGCCTTGACCACGGCCATGAAGGCAGCACCGGGCGCGCGCTCGCGCAGGGACCGCACATTGGCCCGCACGGCGGCGAGGTCGATCTCGGCACGGGCCCGCAGCTCCGCACCCCCCGGGGCAACTGTCTCGTTCATCCCGCCCAGTCTCTCAGAGCCCTCCGTTGCCCCTTCCCGTCCCGTCGGCCGAATCAGCCCCTCCGGCGTTTGAGGAGCGGGGTCCGGGGCGGAGCCCCGGGTCGGGACGGGAAGGGGCGGCGGGGGCGAAACACCCTCCGGAACCCACCCGCACCGCCCCTCACCCCCGCACCACACTCCGCCACGCCCCCGCGATCCCCTCCGCCACGTCGTGCGCCCCCATCGGCGCCCCGTCCGCCGCGAAGCGGCCCGCCAGCCCGTGCAGATACGCCCCCGCACTCGCCGCGTCCACCGCCGACAGACCCGCCGCCAGAAGCGACCCCGCCAGCCCCGACAGCACATCACCGCTACCGGCCGTGGCCAGCCACGACGTCCCCGTCGGATTCACCCGCACCACATCCCCGCCCGAGGACGCGATCAGGGTCGTGGACCCCTTCAACAGCACCGTCGCCGCGTACCGCCCCGCCAGCTCCCGCACCGCCGCCAGCCGTCCGTTCTCGACCTCCCCCCGCTCGACACCGAGCAGCGCGGCGGCCTCCCCGGCGTGCGGGGTCATCAGGGTCGGCGCGCGCCGGGCCCGTACCGCCGACGCCTCCGCGAGCCGCAGCCCGTCCGCGTCGATCAGCACCGGTACGTCCGCCGCCAGCACCTCCGCGACCGTCGCCGCGTCGTCCCCGGCCCCCGGTCCGACCACCCACGCCTGCACCCGCCCCGCGTGCTTCGGCCCCCCGTCCGACACCAGCGTCTCGGGGAAGCGGGCGATCACGGCCTGCCCGGCGGGACCGACGTACCGTACGGCCCCCGCGCCGCCCCGCAGCGCCCCCGCCACCGCGAGCACCGCGGCCCCGGGATAGCGGGCGGAGCCGGCCGCGATCCCGACGACGCCCCGCCGGTACTTGTCGCTCTCCGCGGCCGGCACCGGCAGCAGCCGGGCCACGTCCGCGTGCTGCAACGCCTCAAGTTCCGCCTCGGCCGGGAGCGACAACCCGATGTCGACCAGCCGCACCGACCCCGCGTACTCCCGCGCCGGATCGATCAGCAGCCCCGGTTTGTGCGTCCCGAAGGTCACCGTGAGGTCGGCGCGGACCGCCACGCCCCGCACCTCCCCGGTGTCGGCGTCGACCCCGCTCGGCAGATCGACGGCGACCACGGCCGCCCGCGCCCGCCCGGCCGCGTCGGCGAGCGGCACCGCTTCCGGGCGCAGCCCGCCCTTGCCGCCGATCCCGACGATGCCGTCGACGACGAGATCGGCCCGTGCGATCAGCCCTTCGGCACCGTCCGTGCCCGTGGTTCGCCCGCCCGCGCGGCGCAACGCCGCGAGTCCTCCGCCGTGGGCGCGCTCCGGCGCGAGCAGCACCGCGCTCACGCCCGCGCCGCGCCGGGCGAGCCGGGCGCCGGCGTACAGGGCGTCACCACCGTTGTCCCCGCTGCCGACCAGCAGCACGACCCTGCTGCCGTACACCCGCCCCAGCACATCCGCGCAGGCCGCGGCGAGCCCGGCGGCGGCGCGCTGCATCAGTGCCCCGTCCGGCAGCCGTGCCATCAGTTCCCGTTCCGCCGTCCTGACCGTCTCCACGCTGTACGCAGTACGCATGCGTCCGAGTCTCCCCCAGACGGTCCGTCAACTCCCGTAACGGGGAAGCGGACCGCTTGACTCCTTGCCATGCCCTTGCCAAACTCTCCGCCCCCCACAGGATGAATCGATTCAGTCGAATCGGTTCGACGACAGAAGCAGAGGACCCATGGGACGCAGAGCCGCACTTCTCGCAGCAGCCGGCGCCACCGCACTCCTCACCGCCGCCGGCACCATGACGGCCCCGGCCACCGCCGCCACCTCCCCCACGACCACCGCGGCCCCGGCCCCCGCCCGCGCCGCCGCCTGCGGCGACGGCTCCTACCAGGCCGAGGCCGTGCTGAGCGGCAGCACCTGGACCGCCCGGCGCGGCAGCAGCACCGTCTACACCGGCACCGACATGCGCGCGGCCGTGCAGGCGGCGATCAGCAGCCTGTCCTCCGGCCGCACCAGCAAGGAACGGGTCGTGGTCCGCGGCTCGGGCTCCCTCTCCGCCGGTTCCCGCATCTCCCTGCCGAGCTACACGACCCTCGACGTCTGCGGCACCATCGACGTCACCGGCAGCGGCTCCGGCGACCAGGCCCCGGTCTACTCCCGCGGCACCCGCGACATCGAGGTGCAGCACCTCAACGTCACCGGCGCCCCGCTGTACGGCATCTTCCTGCGCAACGTGCAGAACGTCGTCCTCGGCCAGATCGACATGCGCCTCTCCCGCGGCCTCGGCGTCCGCATCGACAACCGCGGCGACACCAGCCAGTGGACCCGCAACGTGCGCATCGACAACGTGTACGTCTCCGGCGCGTCCAGCCACGCCGTGGAGACCTACGGCGTCGACGGCCTCACCGTCGGCACGGTGACCGCCCGCAACGTCGGCGAGTCGGGGCTGCTGCTGAACCAGACCGTCAACGCCACGGTCTCCAAGGTGGACGCGGAGAACGCGGGCACCGGCACCGGGTACGCGGCCTTCCGCATGGCCAACCGCAACGGCCGCATCGGCAGCTCCTACTCCACCAACATCCGCGTCGGCGAGGTGGTCGCCCGCGGCGGCGGACGGGGCGTGTTCTGCGTCTCGGAGAGCGGCGGCGCGACCATCGACAGGATCACGCTCTCGAACACGGGCAACAACGCGATCCTCATCGAGAACTGCTACAACGTGAACCTCGCCGCCCAGAGCGGCACGGTCACCGGCGGCGGCGAGATCCGGCTGGCGGCGCGCTCGGAGTTCGCGAACAACCGGGACATCACCGTCCAGAACCTCACGGTGACCAACTCGTCGATCCGCGAGAGCCCCTGCGGCGAGAACACGACGTTCCGCAACAACCGGCTGGTGAACAGCAGCCAGTCGATCTGCTGACGCACGCGTGCGGGGTGCGGCGTGGTGAGCCGCACCCCGTACGTCCGTCCTCCGCCTCAGTCCGTGGTGAGCATCCCCGCCCGCAGCCGCTTCAGCGTGCGGGACAGCAGCCGGGAGACATGCATCTGGGAGCAGCCGAGCCGCTCACCGATCTCCGCCTGCGTCAACTCCTCCACGAACCGCCAGTGCACGATCTTGCGCTCGCGCTCGTCGAGCTCGGCGATCATCGGGGCGAGCGCGTGGAAGTCCTCGACCAGTTCCAGCGCGGCGTCCTCGGCCCCGATGAAGTCCGCGAGCACGCTCTCGCCGTCCGGCTCGCTGCCGATGGCGGCGTCCAGGGAGGCGGAGTTGTAGCCGTTGGAGGCGATCCGGGCCTCGTTGACCTCGTCCTCGGTCAGGCTCATCAGCTGCGCGAGTTCGGCGGTCGTGGGCGTACGGCCGAGCCGGCTGCGCAGTTCCTCGGTGGCGCGGGCGAGCTGCACCCGGGCCTCCTGGAGGCGGCGCGGCACGTGCACGGACCACGACGTGTCCCGGAAGAACCGCTTGATCTCGCCGACGATGTAGGGGATCGCGAAGGAGGTGAACTCCACCTCGCGGGACAGCTCGAACCGGTCGATCGCCTTGATCAGCCCGATCATGCCGACCTGGACGATGTCCTCCATCTCCTCCGGCCCGCGACTGCGGAACCGGCCGGCCGCGAAGCGGACCAGGGACATGTTCATCTCGATGAGGGTGTTGCGCGCGTACTGGTACTCGTGCGTGCCCTCCTCCAGCTCCGTCAGCCGGCGGAAGAACTGCTTGGACAGCTCCCGGGCGTCCTTCGGCGCGACCTGACCGGGATCGGCGACCTCCGGCAGTTCGGTCACTGTCTGAGCTCGGTCGGTCCGCGCCATCGTCGACGTCACTGTTCGCCCTCCCTGTTCGATCGGCCCCACTTCCGGCACCGGCTCAACCGCGTCTACCCCGGTCCACGCGATACACGCACTCTCTTTTCACACATTCATCGACGGCGGCGGCGCAGCAGCCGCACGAGGGCGAAGACGACGGTGAGCACGGCGGCGACGACGAGGAACACGTCGCCCCAGACCGGCAGGTCGACCCCGGCCCCGGGGAAGGCGAGGGGAAGGGCGAGCACAGGCACCGCCCTCACCCTTCCGCGATCACGACCGCCGAGGCCACCCCGGCGTCATGGCTGAGCGACACGTGCCAGGACCGCACGCCCAGCTCGGCGGCGCGCGCCGCCACCGTCCCCTTCACCCGCAGCCGGGGCTGCCCGTTGTCCTCGCACCACACCTCGGCGTCGGTCCAGTACAGCCCCGCGGGCGCGCCGAGCGCCTTGGCGAGGGCCTCCTTGGCGGCGAACCGCGCGGCGAGCGAGGCGACACCGCGCCGCTCACCGCTGGGCAGCAGCAGCTCGCTCTCCAGGAAGAGCCGCCGGCCCAGCGAGGGCGTACGCTCCAACGACTCCGCGAACCTCTCGATCTCGGCCACGTCGATCCCGACTCCGATGATGCTCATGCGGGAACTTTATTGCGGTGGGGCGGGGGTGGGTGTCGTGAGCGCCGGTCGAGAGGCGACCGTCGGGCCGCCCGCTTCCTCGCCGGTGTCGTGCTTCCGCGCCCCGGGGAAACGAACCGGGCAAGCTCACGGACTGCCGCCGGTCGGGGACACGCGGGGGTAGGTACGGTGGACGTCCACTTCCACGTGGCCGTCGGGCCACTGGTAAACCCCGTCAGGCCGCGCCCAGCTCGCACCACACCAGCTTCCCCCGACTGCCGTCCCGGGACAGCGGCTGCCACCCCCACAGGTCGGAACACGCCCGTACCAGCGCCAGTCCGCGCCCGTCCTCCAGACCGAGGTCGGCGGACCGTTCGAAGGGCAGCGGCGCATCAGGGGGCGCGGGGTCGGTGTCCCAGGCCCCGATCCGCAGCACGCCGGCCCCCCAGCGCACCCGCAGGGCCGCGGGCCCCTTGGTGTGCCGTACGGCGTTGGCGACCAGCTCCGCCGCGAGCAACTCGGCGACGTCGACCAGCCCGATCAGCCCGTGCACCGTGAGGATGAGACGGAGGGTGCGGCGGCTCACCGTGACCGCACGGGGGTCGTTGGGGATGGAGAGGGAGTACTCCCAGAACTCGTTCTCGGGCATGCGTGAACTCCGTTCAGCGGGAGGGGGAGTCGGTCCGCGGGCGGTGGCAGTGCCGCAGCCGTCATGGCAGGACGAGGCGGTGCGCTTCCGCTGCGCTTACATCACGTCACTTACGGTAGACCTTGATTTTAAGACCTAGCAAGCCGTTCCCGTAATCTGAACCTGAAAGAGTCGCTGCAACAGGCGCGTTGAACCGAGGGGCAACCGATGGGAACCAGGCGCGAGCCAACGGCACGACAAAGGCGACTGGGGGCCGAACTGCGCAGACTCCGCGAGGCGGCGGGATTCAGCGCACGCGAGGCAGCGGCACTGCTCAGCGTGAACTCCGTGCAGATCAGCCAGATCGAGTCGGGCATCGCAGGAGTGAGCGAGGAGCGCCTGCGCCGACTCGCATCCCATTACGCCTGCACGGACCGGGAGTTCATCGACGCGCTGGTGGCGATGGCCACCGACCGGACGCGCGGCTGGTGGGAAGAGTACCGGTGGCGGCTGCCCACCTCGTTCCTCGACCTCGCCGAACTGGACCACCACGCCACGTTCCGCCACGAGGTCGCGATCCTGTACGTGCCGGGCCCACTGCAGACCGAGGACTACGCTCGAGCCGTCTTCTCCGCCAGAGTGCCCGAACTGACCGCTGACGAGCTGGAAATGCGCGTACGACACCGGATGGCACGCAAGCGGACCGACTTCCCGTACAAACTGGTGATCCACGAAGCGGCCCTACGCATCAGGGTCGGCAACCGCGCGACGTCCCGTGCTCAGCTCACCACGCTCCTGAACTCGTCCGAAGCGGACGACATCACCGTGCGCATCATCCCCTTCGACTTGGATGACTTTGGCCTGGCCGCAGGCACCATGACCTACGTGGGCGGTCCCGTTGCCAGACTGGACACAGTCGTACGCGACGCACCCCACGGCTCGGCCTTTGTCGACGCCGAGGCACAGCTCGGTGCCTATCGAATGCGTTTCCGTAAAATTGAAGCCGCGTCACTGGAACCGGAACGCTCGCGTGACTTCATCAACCGTCTGATCAAAGAGCTGTGAGGCACTCGATGGACAACTGGCGCAAGTCTTCCTACTCAGGCCCCGATGACGGCAACGACTGCGTCGAGATCGCGAACACTCCCACCCACGTGGGCGTCCGCGACTCAAAAGCCCCCACCAGGGCAACCCTCACCTTCCCCACCGAAGCCTTCGCCACCTTCCTGGACGGTCTGAAGACCTACTCCACCGTCACCGACTTCGCCAGGTTCCGAGGCTGATCCACCTCGTTCCCCCGCGCCGTCGCCAGCTCGCAGGCGAAGACCTGCAACGGCACCGTCGCCACCAGCGGCTGGAGCAGCGTCGGCGTGGCCGGAATCCGGATCAGGTGGTCGGCGTACGGCGCGACCGCCTCGTCCCCCTCCTCCGCGATGACGATCGTCCGCGCACCCCGCGCCCGGATCTCCTGGATGTTGGAGACGATCTTGTCGTGGAGGACGGAGCGACCGCGCGGCGAGGGGACGACCACGACCACCGGCACGTCGTCCTCGATCAGCGCGATCGGCCCGTGCTTCAGCTCGCCCGCCGCGAAGCCCTCCGCGTGCATGTACGCGAGCTCCTTCAGCTTCAGCGCGCCCTCCAGCGCCACCGGGTAGCCCACGTGCCGGCCCAGGAACAGCACCGTGTTCTTCCCGGCCAGCGACCGCGCCAGCTCCCGTACCGGCTCCATCGTCTCCAGGACCCGCTCCACCGCACCGGAGACGGACGACAGGTCCCGTACCACCGCGCGGATCTCGTCGGCCCACTTGGTGCCCCGCACCTGGCCCAGGTACAGCGCGACCAGATAGCAGGCGACGAGCTGGGTCAGGAACGCCTTGGTCGAGGCGACCGCGACCTCCGGACCGGCGTGCGTGTAGAGCACCGCGTCCGACTCGCGCGGAATGGTCGAGCCGTTGGTGTTGCAGATCGCCAGCACGTGCGCGCCCTGCTCGCGGGCGTGGCGCAGCGCCATCAGCGTGTCCATGGTCTCGCCGGACTGGGAGACGGCGATGACGAGGGTCTGCTGGTCGAGGATCGGGTCCCGGTAGCGGAACTCGCTCGCCAGTTCCACCTCGCAGGGGATCCGGGTCCAGTGCTCGATGGCGTACTTGGCGATCAGCCCGGCGTGGAAGGCCGTACCGCAGGCGATGATGACGACCTTGTCGACCTCGCGCAGGACGCCCGCCGGGATGCGCACCTCGTCCAGGATCAGCGAGCCCGCCCCGTCGATGCGGCCCAGCAGGGTGTCGGCGACCGCCTTCGGCTGCTCGGCGATCTCCTTGAGCATGAAGGAGGCGTAGCCGCCCTTCTCGGCGGCGGAGGCGTCCCAGTCGACGTGGTACTCGCGGACGTCGGCCGGGGCGCCGTCGAAGTCGGTGACCGTCACCGCGTCCCGGCGCAGTTCGACCACCTGGTCCTGCCCCAGCTCGACGGCGTCCCGGGTGTGTGCGATGAACGCGGCCACGTCCGAGGCGAGGAAGGCCTCCCCCTCCCCCACGCCCACCACCAGCGGGGAGTTGCGGCGCGCGCCCACCACCACGTCCGGCTCGTCCGCGTGCACGGCGACCAGGGTGAACGCGCCCTCCAGGCGCCGGCAGACCAGCCGCATCGCCTCCGCGAGGTCCGCGCAGCCGGAGAACTCCTCGGCGAGCAGGTGCGCGACGACCTCGGTGTCCGTCTCGGAGGCGAGGTCGTGGCCGCGCTCGGCCAACTCCTCGCGCAGGGCGGCGAAGTTCTCGATGATGCCGTTGTGGACGACGGCGACCCGGCCCGCGTTGTCGAGGTGCGGGTGGGCGTTGGCGTCCGTCGGGCCGCCGTGGGTGGCCCAGCGGGTGTGCCCGATGCCGGTGGTCCCGGTCGGCAGCGGCCGTTCGGCCAGCTCCTTCTCCAGGTTGACGAGTTTCCCGGCCCGCTTGGCGGTGGCCAGACCGCCGTCGGCCAGCACGGCGACGCCCGCCGAGTCGTATCCCCGGTACTCCAGCCGCTTCAGTCCGGCCGTCACGACGCTCAGCGCCGACTGCGGCCCCACGTATCCCACGATTCCGCACATGCCCGGCAGCCTACGGTCCGTCAGCCGCCGGAAAAGGCCTTTCCCTGCCCGAAATCGGAAATTCCCACCGGTGCACGAAAGCGTACGGGCACCGGTGGGAACGGAACGCGGCGGTGCGTCAGGCGAGCTTGCCGAGCTGGGCGTCGGAGACCGCCGTCGGGAAGTCGAAGTCCTCGCCGGTGATGGCGGCGGCGAGGTTGGTGACGGTGAAGGAGGCGACGGTGGCGCCCTTGCGTGCGACGACCAGCTTCATGGGCGTCTTCACGTCCTCGTCCGCGGCCAGGAACGCCGTGACCGCGACCGCTTCGTCGGCGCCGCCGGGCGCCTCGGTCTTCTCGACCGTCAGGATCTTGAGCGGCTCGCCCATGGCGTCGTAGGTGAAGCCTCCGGCGCACTTGGCGGCAGCGGCGTCCACGTCCTTGATGACCTGCTCGGCGCCGCCGTCCTCGTAGGAGGCGAGCGTGACGATCATCTTCTCCGCGCCGAGTCCGGCGAGCAGGGCCTCCTCGGAACCGGCGTCCGCGGCCGGCTTCTGCGGCTCGCCCGTCCAGGACCTCTTCACCGTGGCGGCCGGCGAGCCGACGGGCGCGCCCATCTGCAGGTGGGCGAGCGGCTGACAGGCCGCGTCCTTCGCCTTGACCTTGTCGGCGGCGATGTCGTCCTTGGCGGGCAGCTCCGTCACCTTGCCGTCCTTGACGTCCGCCTGTGCCAGCGCCGCCTTCTCCAGCTCGGCGGCGGTGAGCGCCTCGGCCGCCGGAGCGGCGGAGGCGGAGGCGGCCGAGTCGCCCTTGCCCTTGCTGTCGCCGGCCTTGTCCTCGTCGCCGGAGCCACCGCAGGCGGTGGCGAGCAGGGCGAGCGCGGCGGCGGAGGCGGCGAGCACGGTACGGCGGACGGCGGTGGTTCTCACGTAGGAACTCTTTCTCGAAGGCGCGGAGGACTCCGCGACGCATTGCGCGCAATTCAAACGGATCCTGAACACAGCCGCCGCACAGATGATCACCAGGTGACCACCCGGTATGCGACCGTGACAGCCGCGTGATCTCGGACGGCCACGGGAGCGGCGGGCAGCGTGACACAGCCCACCTGTCACCCCGTTCAAACTCCGTTAACAATGGACTGTGATCTCTCCGGTCTCCCCGATGTCCCGGAGCGCCCACCGGCAACGGCCGGAGGCGACTCCCTACCTCGACCTCACCCGCGCCGAATGGAGCGCGCTGCGCAACAAGACCCCACTGCCCCTGTCGGCGGCGGAGGTCGAACGGCTGCGCGGCCTCGGTGACGTCATCGACCTCGACGAGGTGCGGGACATCTATCTCCCGCTCTCCCGCCTGCTCAATCTCTACGTCGGCGCCACCGACGGACTCCGGGGCGCGCTGAACACGTTCCTCGGCGAGCAGGGCTCCCAGTCGGGCACGCCCTTCGTCATAGGGGTCGCCGGTTCCGTGGCCGTCGGCAAGTCCACGGTGGCCCGGTTGCTCCAGGCGCTGCTGTCCCGCTGGCCCGAGCACCCGCACGTGGAGCTGGTGACGACGGACGGGTTCCTGCTGCCGACGAAGGAGCTCCAGGAACGGGGCCTGATGTCGCGGAAAGGTTTCCCCGAGTCGTACGACCGCCGTGCGCTGACCCGTTTCGTCGCCGACGTCAAGGCGGGCAAGGGGGAGGTCACCGCCCCCGTCTACTCGCACCTGATCTACGACATCGTCCCGGGCGAGAAGCTCACCGTGCGCCGCCCGGACGTCCTGATCGTCGAGGGGCTCAACGTCCTCCAGCCCGCGCTGCCCGGCCAGGACGGCCGCACCCGGGTCGGGCTCGCCGACTACTTCGACTTCAGCGTGTACGTGGACGCCCGCACGGAGGACATCGAGCACTGGTACCTCAACCGCTTCAAGCGGCTGCGCGAGACCGCGTTCCAGGACCCGTCGTCGTACTTCCGCAAGTACACCC
This sequence comes from Streptomyces sp. NPDC059454, assembly GCF_042749965.1. Classification (NCBI taxonomy): domain Bacteria; kingdom Bacillati; phylum Actinomycetota; class Actinomycetes; order Kitasatosporales; family Streptomycetaceae; genus Streptomyces; species Streptomyces sp. NPDC059454. The sequence continues at coordinate 239,347 of NZ_JBHYVC010000002.1, forward strand.
AGGTCTCCGAGGAGGAGTCCCTCGACTACGCCCGCACGATGTGGCGGACCATCAACAAGCCGAACCTCGTGGAGAACATCGCCCCGACCCGCGGCCGGGCCACGCTGGTCCTGCGCAAGGGCCCGGACCACAAGGTCCAGCGCCTCAGCCTGCGCAAACTGTGACCGCTACGCTGCCGCCATGCTGCACCTGCGCCTGATCACACCGGCCGACAGAACCGATGACGTGGTCCGACTGATCGAGGGGACGATCGGCACCACGCACCTGTGTGTGCTGCCGGGCGCCGCCCGCGATCCCGCCGGGGACGTCGTGCTGTGCGACGTGGCGCGGGAGGCGGGCGACGACCTGCTCAGCGGGCTGCAGCGGCTGGGGCTGGAGACGAGCGGTTCCATCGCCGTGGAGAACATCGACCTGTCGCTGTCGAAGCGGGCCGGGCAGGCGGAGGAGGACGCGCCGGGCGAGAGCGCGGACGCGGTGCTGTGGGAGCACCTGACCGAGGCCACCCACGAGGAGTCGACCCTCTCGGTCACCTATCTCGCGTTCCTCACCCTGGCCACGATGATCGCGGCCTGCGGTGTGGTGCTGGACAACGCGATCCTGATCGTGGGCGCGATGGCGGTGGGCCCGGAGTTCGGCCCGCTGGCCGGTATCTGCACGGCGGCGGTGCAGCGCCGGCCGCGTCTCGCGCTGCGCTCGGCGATCGCCCTGCTGGTGGGCTTCGCGGTGGCGATGGCGGTGACGGTGGGGTTCAGCCTCTTCATGGACGCGGTCGGGCTGTTCACCAAGGAGCAACTGGGGGGCGAACGGCCGCAGACCGGCTTCGTGTACGCCCCCGACTGGTTCTCCTTCGTGGTGGCGGTCCTGGCCGGAGCGGCCGGCACGCTCTCGCTGACGTCCGCCAAGTCCGGTGCCCTGGTCGGTGTCGCCATCTCGGTGACGACGGTCCCGGCGGCCGCCAACGCCGCGGTGGCGCTGAGCTACGGCGACACCGTCCAGACGTGGGGTTCCACCGAGCAGCTCCTGCTCAACCTGCTGGGCATCATCCTGGCGGGCACCCTCACCCTGCTGGCGCAGAAGTACTTCTGGGCCGGGCAGCACCGGCGGCTGCGCAAGCGGGCGCGCCTGACGGACGTCGAGTGACCGTTGTCCGTTGCCGGCCGACTTCGTTCGACGTTCGCCCATTTCGATCAGGGGGCCGGGAGGCCGATCCTCGAGGTCGTCTTCCAGGGAAAGACGCACCGCGTGGCCATCGGCGTGGCCATCAGCGTGGGCGACAACGGATACCCGATCGGAGCGAACATCGCATGACCTTCGACGAACCAGGGCACGTGCTCGTGCACGCCCGTGGCGAGCCGTCTCCGCTGTACGAGCCGCAGGACGCCGCGGCCCACGACGACCTCGGCACCTTCACCCGCGAGGTTCCGCTGGACGATGACCGACTGGACCTGCCTGAGAAACTGGCCGACGCGCTGCGTTCCTGGTCGCTGTCCCGCCCGTCCGGGGATCTCGCCTCCCGTCCGGTCCTGCGTAAGCACGCCGAGCGAGGCTCGGCGATCGCCCGGCGTCTGGCCCGGCACCTCGGGCCGTCGTGGGTGGTGCGCTACCGGGACGAGCGTCACAGGACGGCGACATGGGTGTGCTGGGGCTGTGACCGCCCGCACGGGGAGCACGACAGCCACAGCGCGCCACCGCATCCCGTCCGCATCACGGTTGAAGGCGAGTACAAGTTCGCTCCGCTCCGCTCGGACGGGTTCGGGGACTTCTTCCCCGACGACCCCTCCGCGGCCCTGGACCTGTCCGACGGGCTCGTCTCCTCGCTCCACGCGTGGGCGACCGAGATCGACACCACCCTGAACCTGGACCTGCGGGACCGGGAGGAGGGGAAGTACGACTCCGCGTGGCAGCGGCTGTTCCACCGGGGATCGGAGCTGGCACAACGGGTCGCGCACGAACTCGGCCCCGCCCGGACGGTGACCTACAAGGGCGTGGCCCACGGAGGTCTCGCCGCGATGACGTCGGTCACCTGGCAGGGGGACCGGCAGGTCTGATCACGGGCTGGAACCGGCTCGGTGGAGCGGGGAGAGTACCCACCCCGCTCCACCGAGCCGCGTCGGAAGACCCTGGGCGCCTACCCCAGCGCCGACTTCACCGCGTCCGCCAGGCGGCTCGCCACCGAGCGGGCCTGGTCGATGTCCGCGGCCTCGACCATGACGCGGACCAGCGGTTCCGTGCCGGAGGGGCGCAGGAGGACGCGGCCCGTCTCGCCCAGTTCGCGCTCGGCCTCGGTGACGGCCGTGGCGAGTTCCGCGGAGGTCCGCACGCGGGACCTGTCGACGTCCGGCACGTTGACGAGGACCTGCGGGAGGCGCTCCATCACCGAGGCCAGGTCCCGCAGCGTACGGCCGCTCTGGACGACCCGCGCCGCGAGCAGCAGGCCGGTGAGCGTGCCGTCGCCGGTCGTCGCGTGGTCGAGGACGATGACGTGGCCGGACTGCTCGCCGCCGAGGGCGTAGTCCTTGTCCTTCATCTCCTCCAGCACGTAGCGGTCGCCGACCGCGGTCTGCACGAGCTGGATGCCCTCGCGTTCCATGGCGAGCTTGAAGCCGAGGTTGGACATCACGGTCGCGACGACGGTGTCGGAGCGCAGTGCGGAACGTTCCCGCATCGCCAGCGCGAGCACGGCGAGGATCTGGTCGCCGTCGACCTCCGCACCGGTGTGGTCCACGGCCAGGCACCGGTCGGCGTCGCCGTCGTGCGCGATGCCCAGCGCGGCACCGTGCTCGACGACCGCGGCCTTCAGCAGGTCGAGGTGGGTCGAGCCGCAGCCGTCGTTGATGTTGAGGCCGTCCGGCTCGGCACCGATGGTGACGATCTCGGCCCCGGCCCGGGTGAACGCCTCCGGCGAGACCTTCGCGGCGGCGCCGTGCGCCTCGTCGAGGACGATCTTCAGACCGTCCAGCCGGTTCGGGAGGACGCCGACGAGGTGGGCGACGTACTGGTCCAGCCCCTCCTCGTAGTCGCGCACGCGGCCGACGCCGGCGCCGGTCGGGCGGTCCCAGGGGGCGCCGGTGCGGTGCTCCTCGTACACGGACTCGATGCGGTCCTCCAGCTCGTCGGCGAGCTTGTGACCGCCGCGGGCGAAGAACTTGATGCCGTTGTCCGGCATGGCGTTGTGGCTGGCGGAGAGCATGACGCCGAGGTCGGCGCCGAGCGCGCCGGTGAGGTGTGCCACCGCCGGCGTGGGCAGCACGCCGACCCGCAGGACGTCCACGCCCGCGCTGGCGAGGCCCGCGACGACGGCGGCCTCCAGGAACTCTCCGGACGCGCGTGGGTCACGTCCGACCACTGCGGTGGGCCGGTGTCCTTCGAACGTGCCCGCCTCGGCCAGTACGTGCGCGGCGGCGACGGACAGGCCGAGCGCCATCTCCGCCGTCAGGTCCGCGTTGGCGACACCGCGCACGCCGTCCGTGCCGAAGAGTCGTCCCACTTGTCCTCCTGAGGGTGCGTCAGTATCGAAAGCCGTTGCCGGGGCCGTGCCGAGGCGTCGGCCCCGTCAGCGCGGTCGACGGTTGTGCCGCTGACGGTGCTGGTGATGTGTTCGACGGTCGCGACGCGAGTGCGGCTCCGCATCCGCGGACACGCGCCACAGCGACGCTGTCCGACCATCCGATCACATTAGCCTTTGAGCGCCTTGTGCCGTTATACGCCCATGGCACTGAATAAACGAACGCCCCGACAGCACTGTGGCGTGCCGCCGGGGCGTTCGGAGTACGCGCGAGCGCCTGAGATTTAGCGCTTGCTGTACTGCGGGGCCTTACGGGCCTTCTTCAGACCGGCCTTCTTGCGCTCGACCGCACGGTCGTCGCGCTTGAGGAAGCCGGCCTTCTTCAGGGCGCCGCGGTTGTTGTCGACGTCCGCCTCGTTCAGCGCGCGGGCGACACCGAGACGGAGCGCACCGGCCTGACCGGAGACACCGCCACCCGCGATGCGGGCGATGACGTCGTAACGGCCTTCGAGCTCGAGCACCTTGAAGGGCTCGTTGACTTCCTGCTGGTGCACCTTGTTCGGGAAGTAGTCCTCGAGGGTGCGACCGTTGATCTTCCACTTGCCGGTGCCCGGGACGATCCGGACGCGGGCGATGGCGTTCTTGCGGCGGCCCAGGCCGGCGGCCGGCTGGGGCTCGCCGAAGCGGGAGGCCATGGACTCCGAGGTGTACTCGCCCTCGACGGGCACCTCGGACTCGGTGGTGTAGCTGTCGATGTCAAGCTCTTCGAGCGGCTGCTCGGCAGTGGTCTCGGCCACGATGCTCCTCAGATTCTGTTCAGTCTTAGGGGGTGGCCGGACTTACTGCGCGACCTGGGTGATCTCGAACGGCACCGGCTGCTGGGCAGCGTGCGGGTGCTGGTCGCCCGAGTAGACCTTCAGCTTCGAGAGCATCTGACGGCCCAGGGTGTTCTTGGGAAGCATGCCCTTGACGGCCTTCTCGATGGCCTTCTCGGGGTTCTTCGCCAGCAGCTCGTCGTAGCGGACGGAGCGCAGACCACCCGGGTAGCCCGAGTGGCGGTACGCCATCTTCTGGGTCCGCTTGTTGCCGGAGAGGTGCACCTTGTCGGCGTTGATGATGATGACGAAGTCACCGGTGTCGACGTGGGGCGCGTAGATCGGCTTGTGCTTGCCACGCAGGATGGAGGCCGCAGTGGAGGCCAGACGACCCAGGACGACGTCCTGAGCGTCGATGACGAGCCACTGGCGCGTCACATCGCCGGGCTTGGGGCTGTACGTACGCACGGTTCGTAGCCTTCGCTTCTTCAGTGAATGGTCCTGACAAGGTCACCGAAGACGATCACGACAGCCTTGACCGCACCACGGTGACGCAAACCGCGTGCTGGTCGCTGGTCATCGGTCCGGTGGACCGGTGTAAGGGCCCCTCACGTGAGAATGAGCAAGCCACTACACACAACGAACACGCAGAATACCCGCCCCCGGCCGGGTGGGTCAAAACGACCCCGTTCCCGGTGGGCTACACCGGTTCCACGGCCGTACGCCGCTCCCCCGCCGTCCCGCTCGGGCCGTCCGTCTCCCGCGTCCCCCGGACGCAGTGGTACGCGACCGTGACCGCCAGGACGCACAGCGTGCAGGCGTCCCGGAAGGCCCGGCGCCGCCCCGCCTCCAGCCACGGCCAGGTCACCCCCGGCAGCTGCGGCACCAGGGCGAGCCAGAACCAGGGCCGCCGCGCCACCGCGCCGGCGTACGGCAGACCGGCGAGCAGCAGCGGCAGGACGACCAGGAGGTAGTGACTGTAGGAGGGCCGCGACACCAGGAACGCCGAGAGCATCAGGCCCGCGGACGTCTCCGCCAGCCGCAGCTCCGCCGGACCCGGCCCGCGCCAGCGCCGGTACGCGCACACCACGCCCGCGGCGGCCGCGAGCAGCGCGAGCAGCACGGCCGGGGCCCGGGGCACGCCGAGCCGGGGCAGCACGGCCGCCGGCGAGGCCTCGTAGAGCCGTACGAAGGCGTCGTCGCCGCTCAGCAGGAACGGCAGGGTGCGGGTGAGGAAGCCCGTGGGGTCGGGCAGGAACAGCGCCGCCGAGACCGAGGCGGCCGCCGGGATCAGCACCAGCACCGCCAGCGCCCGCCGGCGGCGCGCGAAGAGGAACAGCAGCGCCATCGGCGCGAGCAGCGGCTTCAGCGCCACCGCCACCCCGATGACCGCGCCCGCCGCGACCCACCGGCCCCGGCTCGCCAGCAGCAGGCACAGCGGCAGCGCCGCCACGGCCGTCACCGTCCAGTTGCCCAGCCGCACCAGGTGCCCGAACGGCGCGAAGCCGGCCGCGAGGCCCAGCAGCCCGAGGACGGCGAGCCTGCTGCACAGCGGCACCCGGTGCAGCCGCAGGGCGCAGGCCCAGCCCAGCGCGAGGGCGAGGACCACCGCCACCGGCACGGCCACGTCGAGCAGGGACCGCGGCAGCAGCGCCTGCGGGGCCGCGGCCACGACCGCGCTCGGAAAATAGAGGAAGTGACGGTCGTCGTACGGCGAACCACCGTCCAGCCAGACCCGCGCGGCGTCCACGACGATCGCGTTGTCCATCCCTCCGTCCGAGGTCACCAGCACCGTATGCACCGTCAGCGCCCCCAGCACCGCGGCGAGTCCGGCCCACAGGGGCCCGCCCGCGGGGCGTACCAACCACCCGGAGATGTCGCTTTTGCCCGTCGCCATGGCGGCAACGCTAGAGCCCGCGGGCCCCGTTGAGGCGGACCAGCACGCCCGGGCCCCGTCTAAGATGCGCCCCATGAGCTTTGGGCAGGGGGGACCCCAACAGCAGTGGGATCCCTGGAAACCGAATTCCCAGCAGCAGCCCTGGAGCGGCGGCGACTCCGGCCAGTCACCCGACTGGGCCGCGCTCGCCGACGCCTCCGAGGCCCGCGCCAAGCGGCGCCGGCTGCTGTTCATAGGCGGCGGCGCGCTCGCGACCGTCGCGATAGGCACGGCCGTGGCGGTCGCCGTCGTCTCGGCGAACGGCGGCGGCACCGAGGCCTCCCCGGGCGCCTCCTCCCAGCTGCCCGGGGGCTCCGACATCGACATACCGAGCCCCACGGGCACGGTCCCGTCGTTCGCCCCGACGAGCGCCCCACCGCCGCTGGACCCGAAGGACTTCATCGCCAGCGCGAAAAAGGACAAGGCCCCGCTGAGCCCCGACATCCTCTTCCCCGGCACCCAGCTGACCATGGGTGAGACGGTGTACAAGAAGGGCCCGACGGCGGACACCGGGAACTGCGCCTCGGCCGCGAAGTCCACGCTCCCGAAGGTCCTGAACGACAACGACTGCACCCGCCTGATCCGGGTCACCTACACCAAGGACGACATGGCGGTGACGGTCGGCGTGGCCGTCTTCGACACCGAGGCCCAGGCGACCAGGGCCAAGCAGCAGGCCGACAAGAAGAGCATCGTCAAGTCGCTGTCGGGCGGCGGCGTCAAGGACTTCTGCTCCGGCGCGGTCTGCCGCACCACCACCAACTCCTACGGCCGCTACGCCTACTTCACCATCGCCGGCTTCACGGCCGGCAAGGACGTGACGACGAAGGACAAGGCCGTCTTCACCACGGGCGACGACCTGCAGACGTTCACGGTCCGGCAGATCCACCGCAGGGGCCAGGCCCAGGCGTCGGCGGCGGCGAACGAGTAGCCGCCGCCGCGGGGCGGGAACGTCACAGCCGCTTGGCGCTGCGCAGCGTCTTGGCGTAGTAGCCGTTGCCGTCCAGGCGGGAGACGCCGCCGACGTCGCCGATGGTCGGGCCGTTGACCTCCTCCCGGCTGGAGACGAAGATCAGGTGGCCCTCGGTGTCGTAGCCGAGCACCATGCCCACGTGGTCCAGCCGGTCCTTGGTGCGCGTGTCGAGCTTGAAGAAGACGAGGTCGCCGGGCTGGAGCTGGTCGATGTTGGACGGCCGGTCGTCCGGCGACACCCCGGCCAGCGGGAGCACGTCGACGCCCTCCTCGGAGCGGGCCATGCCGTTGGCGGTGCGCGGCAGGCCGTCGCCGGAGCCGGCGTCCGAGGACATCAGCGGGTAGCGGGCGCGGTAGCCGAGCACCATGCGGATGAAGCCGGAGCAGTCCAGCGACTTGGCGCGCATGGTCTCCGGCGCGCCGATCGTGCCGTCCCGGAACGGGTACTGGACGCCGAGGTAGTCGTAGAAGTCGGACTGCTCCAGGCGCAGGTCGCCGCCCTCGGCGCCGCCGGTGTTCAGCGGACCGAAGTTCGCGTCACCGGCGTAGACGATGCCCTGCTCGTCCTTCTTCTGCGAGGCGCCCGCCACGTACTGGAAGGCGAAGGCGAACAGGTCGTCCTCCTTGCTGTCCCGGTACTCGGCGTACCACTCCTCGAACCACTTCTCCTTCTCGGCGCCCTTCTTCCAGGTTTCGGGCATGAGCCGGACCCAGTCCGTGGTGGAGACCTTGGAGGAGGTCGAGGCCGGCTCCTCGAAGGTGCGCGCGGGTCCGGTCAGCGTGGCGGTGCGCGCCCCGTCGGTGAAGACGGCCCGGATCTGGCCGTCCCCGTCGCGCAGCACGGAGCGCGCGGGGTTCTCCAGCCGGGACCAGCGCACCTCGCCCTGGTCCTTCGAGGTGCCGCCGGAGCCGCCGGCCCCGTCCAGGACGCCGACGTTCCTGACCTCCGTGACGCCCGGCTCCTCCTGCTTGCGCAGTTCCAGGGTGAGGTAGCCGGAGGTCGCGACGAGCACCAGCACCACGAGGCCGGAGACGACCGGACGCGACTTCTTCTTCGCTTTCCCTGCCACCGTTCACTCCTCCGTTGTCATTGGTCAGTGGATCTCAGACGGTGGGCATGACGCCGAGCAGCAGGCCGGCGGCGACGACGATGTAGGCCATGAGGGAGACGGTGCCCGTGGCCAGCAGGGTGGCGCCCTTGGGCTGGCGCACCATCTGGTAGGCGACCAGGCCGGGCACGATGAACCCGAGGGTCTGGTTGCCGTACAGGAGCGGGAACTCGATCGAGAGCACGATCATCACCGTGGCCTGGAGCAGCACGCCCAACAGCACCACCGCGGCGAACAGCCGCTTGCCGTAGAGGATCACCAGCCGCTGCATGATCTTGGTGCCCGCGTAGGTCAGCGCGGTGACGCCCACCATCATGGCCGCGCGCTGGAGGTCCTCGATGAGGGTCAGCGCGATCCACCCCGGCGTGATCATGCCGCCGGGGGACAGATTGGTGGTGAGGTAGCACAGCAGCGAGAAGAACAGGCCTATGGCGATGCCCAGGGCGGCCATCTCGGGGGTCAGTGCGGCGGTGGTCAACGGGGTCTCCGGGCGGGTGAACGGGGCGGGCGAGGCGGGCGGCTCGCGTGTGGTCAGTGGCGCGGGGACGGTCCGCCGCCCTCTGCGGTCGGATACCGGGTTCCGTCGTGGGGCTCGTCCGGGTCGGCGAAGAACGGGTCGTCGTAGTACGGATAGGGCTCCGGGGCGGGGGCGTGCTGCCGGCCCTGCCCGTATGGCCGGCCCTGCGCGTGCTGCCCTTGCTGCCCGTACTGCCCTTGCTGCGCGTACTGCCCTTGCTGCCCGTACGCGCCGTTCGGCTGGGCCGGCATGCGGACGACCGGGATCTCCTGGGTCTGCGATGCCTGGTAGCGCTCCTCGTACGCCGTCGGGTAGGACGCGAACGGGTCCAGGCGCGGCGCCTGGGCCGGAGCCGCGGCGGCCGGGCTCGGCGCCGGTTCGCCGGTGTCGCTGTCGTTGTCGCTGTCGTCCGCCGGGAGCTCGGCCAGGTACTCCAGGAGTTCCTCGCCCTGGCCGTGGATGTTGCCGATGGCGACCAGGGAGGAGCCGTCGGACATGCGGCCGAGCAGGGCCGGCATGAACTCGTCGGCGGACCGCCGCTCACCGCCCAGGTCGACCGCCCGGTCACGCCACTGGGCGGGGATGGCGTCGATGGCGCTCTTGGACGGGTGCCCGATGACGAAGACGTTGTCCGGCTCCAGGTCGGGGATGATCTCGCCCATCTGCCCGTTGCGCTCCACGCGGTCCGGACGGCAGTTGATCACGACGTTGAGCGGACGGCGGATCGCGCCGAGGTCGAGCAGCTGGTTGATGTTCATCAGCGTCGACTCGGGGTCGTTGGCGGCGAAGACGTTGGCGAAGGCGAGCCGCTTGCCGTCGGGGGCCGCGTAGCGCTCCACGGAGAGCACGCCCGGGTCCGGCGGAGCGTCGTACATGCCCTGCAGGGCGACCTTGCGCTCCACTCCCAGCAGCTCGGCGACGACCAGGGCGATCGCCACGTTCTCCTTGAAGGTGAACCAGCTGAAGCCGCGCAGCTCCTCGTCGGTGACCATCTCGGGGTCGGCGTAGACCAGCTTGCAGTTACGCGCGTCCGCCTCCTCCTGGAGGATGTGGAAGCGCTCCTTCTCCGCGGTGACGCAGATGCCGTCCTCGGGCATCGAGCGGCACAGCGAGCGGGCCACGTCGTCGAGGGTGGGGCCCATCTCGGCGAGGTGGTCCTCGCGGACGTTGCACAGCACGCCGATCGTGGAGCGGATCAGCTTGCTCTGGTTGACCTCCTGGAGGGCCGGCATGACCGCCATGCACTCGATGACGAGGGCGTCGGGACGGTAGGTGGCGGCCCGGCGGACGATGCCGATCTGCTCGACGACGTTGGCGATGCCGAACTTGCGGTAGACCGGCTCCTCGGTGGCGTCGGGGTGGATGAAGCGCGCGGCCGTGCCGGTCGTCTTGGCCACGGTGACCAGGTCACCGCCGCGCAGCGCGCCCGCGCACAGGCGGGTGATGGAGGACTTGCCGCGGATGCCGTTGACGAGCACGCGGGACGGGATGGAGTGCAGGGCGGCGTAGTGCCGGCGCTGCTCCACGATGCCCGCGACGAGCAGAAAGAGGCTGCCGGCCAGCAGGACGAAGTACAGGTAGAGCACGGCGGGTCACCTTCCTCCGGTGCCGAGCCGGGGCTCGGCGGACCGGCGTGCCTGGTTCTGTCGGCGGGCCTGCAACTGCTGGCGGATCAGTTCGAGGCTGCGGACGACGGCCCCGACCTCGTCCTGGTAGCGGGGGAAGTGCACGGTCTTGAGGTCTCCGTCGGCCAGCTTCTCGGCGTCGGCGGCCAGGGCCCGCAGCGGCCGTGCGACGACCAGGTACACCCAGCCCAGGCAGACGACGATCGCGGCGAGGCCGAGCAGTCCGGCGAGCACGCTGCGGTCCTCGCGCTCGTAGGCGGCGATCTGGAAGTGCTTGGCGTTCTGCCAGCTCACCACGGTCCAGCCGAGGTCGGACGCGACGCCGCCACCGGAGAAGGGGGCCGCGGCGGCGACGGTGACGCTGCCGCCGTCGCGGAGGAGCAGACCGTTCTCGACGGGCCCGGCACCGACCGGCACGTTGCCCGCCCGCACCAGGTCGGGCAGGGCGTCGTTCGGCAGGTCCTCGAAGGCGAGGAAGCCGTCGCTGGCGGCGAGGGTGTCGGCGTCGGCGTTCACGACCCGGACCTCACCGAGGCCGGGCCGCTTCAGCAGCGAGTTCAGGAACTCCACGCGGACCTCGCCGACGAGCGTGGTCCCCTTGTGTCCGGGCACCGGCGCGCCGGCCTGGATCACGGGCTTCCTGTCGCCCTTGCCGGAGACCCGGACCAGGGGCAGGTCCTTGTCGTCGCTCCAGTCGTGCGGGTCGCCGCCGGCCCGGGCGACGACCTCGCCGGCGTCGTCCACGACGTACAGCGCCTGGTAGCGGGTGTGCTCGCGCAGCGCGTCGGACAGCAGGTCGCCGGTGGCGTCGGGGTCGTCGGCGTCGATCAGGCGGGTGGTGGAGACCAGGTCGGCCTGGGCCTCGTTCAGCGCCCGGCGGACCCGGTCGGCGACCAGGTCGGTGCGGTCGCGCTGGTCGTTGACCATGGTGGCGGGCACGCTGACCGAGCCGTCGGTGCGGTTCAGCAGCAGGCCGACGGGCACGCACCACAGCAGCAGCAGAACGGCGGTCACCGCGAGCGGCACACGGACGCCGAGGCGGGCCTTGCCGCGCCCGGCGCCGGGCTCCTCGCCGTCGCCGGAGCCGTCGAGCTGGGTCCGCAGGTGTTCCAGGGCCGCGCCGATCCGGGCGGCCTCGCCCCAGCGGGGCACCGCGACGGGCCGGGTCAGGTCGCCCCGGGCGAGCCGGCGGGACTCCAGGAACAGCCGCAGCAGCGGCCGCTGCACGGCCGCCCACAGCACGGCCGCGGCCAGCAGGCCGAGCGTGACCAGGGCGCCGGCCGCGATCAGTCCGTACAGTTCCCGGCCGGTGTCGGCGGCGCTCTGCTGCTGGACCACGGGGAGCATGGCCACGACGGTGAGTCCGAGGCCGGCGGCGACGCTGTCCTTCTCCTCCGGGTCGGAGGAAGCGAGCGAGGCGTATCCGGCGGTGGTGATCCGCCCGTTGTAGTCGTCGCCCAGCAGGGTGCCGCTGACGCCGGGGTAGCCGTGGGAGCCGGGCTCCTTGGCGCTGACGGGGTGCTCCTCGGTACGGATGGCGGCCTGGTCGGAGAGGCGGGACATCTGCTTCTGGAGGAAGGTGAGTTCGTCGCGCTCCTGGTCGGAGTTGAGGGCCTCGGACTGCTCGAAGCCCTCGGTGGCGAGGACCTCGCCGTCCCGGGCCACGACCGCCATGCTGCGGAACGGGCCCAGGTTGATGGCGGGCACGGACAGACTGTTGGAGGCGATCAGCAGTTGCTGCGGCCGGTCCTTGCGGTCGAGGACGGCCATCGTCATCAGCCGGACGTCACCCGTCTCCAGCCGCACCATGCGCGGGGTGAGCGCGTGCTCGCCGGTGAGGACGTCCTTGTCGAGCCAGGCGAGAGGAATCCTTTCACCGCGCGCGGCGAGCACATCCCCGCTCTCCAGGTCCAGCACCGTGGTGCCGGTCCACTTCTGGTAGGTCTTCCCCAGGTCGGACAGAATGTCCTCCGGCTCGACCCGCTCCCCCTTGTTCAGCGCCTCGGCGGTGCGCTGCAGATCCGTGACCCGCTCGTCGATCGAGGCGCGGAGCGCGATGGCGCCGTCCTCCGCGAAGTGCCGCTGCGACGTCTGCACGGCGTCGGGGACCACGGGGTCACCGCCCGGCCCCAGCACCTTCGCCGTCAGACCGGCCAGGGCGACGATCAGCAGACACAGCACGGCGATCGGGGGACGGATGCCGCCCAGGAGCGGCATGTCCGCACGCCTGCGGCTGCGTCGCCGTCCCGTCCTCCCGGAGTTCGCGGCACGACTCGATGTCACCGGTCTTCTTCCTTGGTCGCTGCGGGTATCCAGCGCTCGCTGGACGCACCGCTCGCGCGGTCGTGCGACGCCGTCACTCAAAAGACTGATAAACGCTGAAAAGGTTGCGCTTTAAGCGCGAGGAGGTTCCTGTGTTGCTCGTCACTCGTTCAGGGACAACGGCTTCAGGCCGTCACCCCCGGGAGCACCGCGGTTGTAGAGGAAACCGCGGGTACGGTCCGCCGCGAGCCGATAGCGGGCGAGCCGCTCCTCGGAAAGGTCGCCGGGCTCGTCCAGCACGCTCTGCACGTCCACCAGCCGGTGGTCCTCGACCGCGCCCTCGGGCAGCTTGTCACCGGGCTCCGCCTCGGGCGGGATGTCCACCAGCGTGGTGCGGTAGCGGGCCGTGACGTCCCAGCCCTCGGCCGCCTCCCGGAACTCGAACCAGCCGATCACCCCCTCCTCGGTCAACCCGGTCGGAGAGGAGTGGCGGGCCACCTGGTTGCCGAGACCGTAGGCGATCCAGGTGCCGTTGAGCTTCTGGATCGGCTGGACCACGTGGGCGTGATGGCCGATCACCAGGTCGATCCCGGTCTCCTCGGTGATCCTCTGGGCCAGGTCCAACTGGGGCACGCTCGGCTCGTTGTAGTGCTCCATGCCCCAGTGGATCGAGAGGATCACCACTTCGGCCCCCTGCTTCCGGGCCCGGCTCTCGGCCTTCTTGATCTCCGCCGTGCCGCTCCGGTTGAAGGCCCAGCGCTTCTTCTCCGGCGTGGGGTTGAGGAAGGACTCCCAGGAGTACGAGAGATGCGCGACCTCGACGCCGTTGACGTCGTGGATGTTGATCTTCTCCGCTTCCTTGGACGTCCGGGACGAGCCGGTGTGTCCGAGGCCCACCTCGTCCATGGCGTTCAGGGTGTTCCGTACGCCCGTCATGCCGTGGTCGTAGGTGTGGTTGGAAGCGGTGGAGCAGGTGTCGTACCCCACGTCCTTGATCGACGTCAGGATCTGCGGGGGCACCAGGAATTCCGGGTATCCCTCGAAGGGGCCCTCGGGCTTCCCGACGGGTGTCTCCATGTGACAGATCGCCAGGTCGGCCTTGCTGATGACCGGCTTCACCCCGGCGAACAGCGGCCCGAAGTCCAGCCCCGCCTCGCCCTCGCCGGTCTCCTCGGCGTCCTTGGCCGCCTGCTCGACCAGCTCGGGATGGATGAGGATGTCACCCGCGGCGGCCACGGTGAACGAGCGGCCACCCGCCTTCGCCTGCGGCTCCACGGTCCCGGAGCCGCAGGCGGCGGTGAGGGACACGGCGGCCACCAGGATCGTTACGGCACGACCCATACGGAAAGACTTACGGAATGTCACCGAAACATGTTCACATGCCCCACACAGGCAACTCCGACTTTACTGTCACAAGACTGTCACACTTTGTGCGCGTTCTCGGTCTGATCGGTTTGCTCCTGGCGTTGACGGCCTGCCAGAAATCCTCCGGATCCTCCGCGAAGGACTCCGACCCGACCGCTCGAGAACTGGTCGACCTGCGCGGTCGTGTCCTGTCGTACACGGAGCAACTGACCCCGGACGGCCCCTACGCGCCACCCGACGAGGAGGAACACGCTCGACTCGCCCGGGGCGTCGGGCGTCTGCTGGAGGGCGACGCGCGTGAGGCGGAGCGGCTGCTCGCCCCGATCGGCCTCGCCGTCACCCGGCTCACCGACACCGAGTCCGGCCGCCGCTACGACGAGGTCGCGGCCGCCGGCCCGGGCGAGAGCGCACGCTGGGGCCGCCTGTACGTGAACGCGGATTCCCGCCTCCGCTGGAACGCGCAGGTGCCGCACCCCGTGTCCGACCGGGACACCGAGGCGCTCGGTGTGCGGCTGCTGGAGGACACTCCCGGCGGGGCGCTGGTCCTGGCCGGCGCCCACCGCCGGGCCGGGCGGGGGGACGCCGCCGATGTCGCCCACCGCGAGGACAGTGCCTTCCACACCATCGTCGTGGAGCTGCAGAAGCGCGACGTGCCCGGCGTCCAGCTGCACGGCTTCGCCGAGTCCACCACGGACCGCTACGACGCCGTCCTGTCCACCGGCGCCGCTCAGAGCGCGCCCGAGGAGGTCTCCGCCCTGGCCGACCGCATGGAGTCGGACGGACTGCGGGTCTGCCGGGGCTGGTCGGCGCGCTGCCCACTGGAGGGCACGACGAACGTCCAGGGCCGGGCCGCCCAGCGGCAGCACACGACCTTCGTCCACCTGGAACTCGACCCCGGCGCCCGGGGGGACGGCCGCGACGCCGACGAGACGGCGGCCGCCGTGGCCGGCCTGCTCACCACCTGGGCCGACGACTGAGCGGTCCGCCCCTGTTCAGCAGCAGCCGGCCGCCGGCAGGGTCCGCTTGTTGCGGGCCTCCCTGCTGCGGGCCGCGAGGAGTTCGTCGGCCGGGTAGCCGACCTCCTCCAGGGTCAGGCCGTGCGGGCGTACGACGTGGACGGCCGAGTCCCGTACGCCCGCCGCCAGCACCTTGCCCGGCCAGTCCGGCGGGCGGTGGCCGTCACCGACGAACAGCAGCGCGCCGATCAGCGAGCGGACCATGTTGTGGCAGAAGGCGTCGGCCCGGACGGTCGCCGTGACGATCCCGTCCTCGCCGCGCACCAGACTCAGCTCCTGGAGCGTGCGGATGGTCGTCGCGCCCTCGCGCCGCTTGCAGTACGCGGCGAAGTCGTGCTCCCCCAGCAGCCGGCGGGCCGCCTCGTTCATGGCGTCGACGTCGAGCGGCCAGTCGTGCCACAGCACGTGCCCGCGCAGCAGCGGGTCCACCCCGCCCGGGTTGTCGGTGACGCGGTAGGCGTAGCGTCGCCAGATCGCGGAGAACCGGGCGTCGAAGCCGCCGGGCGCCTCCCTGAGCGCCCACACCCGTACGTCCCTCGGCAGCCGCCCGGCGAGCCGCTTGAGCAGCTTCGTGTGGTGCTCGGCCCACACCTCCCTGGGCAGATCGACGTGCGCGACCTGACCCCGGGCGTGCACACCGGCGTCGGTACGGCCGGCCACGGTCAGCTCGTACGTCGTCCCCCCGGACCGCGTCACGGTCCGCAGCGCGTCCTCGATCTCCCCCTGCACGGTCCGCCGCCCGCCGGCCTGCTTGGCCCACCCGGAGAACTCGGTCCCGTCGTAGGAAAGGTCCAGCCGCACCCGCACGAACCCGGGCTGCACTTCATCACTCACACGAAGCTCCTCTCACCCACCAAGAAGCGGGGGCGGGGGGGGGAAGGAACGGGCCCCCCGCCCGCCCCCCCGGGGGGGGGGGGGCCGCCCGCCGGGGGGCGTTCGTGGGCGGCGAGGCGGCCCAGCTGGGGGGGGGCGGAGCCGAGGTGGGTGTCCATGTGG